>JAUVCL010000100.1 GCA_030595845.1 Campylobacterota bacterium | reverse complement strand
AAGGTATAGTCCAGTGTAATTAAATTCCAAAGCATCAAAAATATCTGTTATAACAGTATCCGCAACACCGTTACCTCCATCAATAACAATTTTTTGAGGGAAGTTTTTAAGATGAGAAAATTGTTCTACCATATAGTTAATATAAGGTGTTTTTACATCGATGTTAATTTTTTCTATGTTGTCTGGAATGACTTTATCTTGATTGGCAATGATCTCATCACCCAGTGCATAAATAGCTTCTCCAAAGAAAGGACTCTGATTAACAGTCATCTTAAAACCGTTATACTCAGAAGGATTGTGCGAACCTGTGATCATAATGGATGCATCTGTACTTATTTTATGGGAGTCTTTGCCATCAAAATCAATATAGTTACTGTAATAGTTTACTGGTGTTGCCACCATTCCCATGTCTAAGACTTTACAACCTGCTGCATTGAGTCCAGAAGTAAGGTAATCTCTTAAGATGGGTGAATGTGAACGGGCATCATAACCGATGGAGACAACTTTACCTCCGGCGATTTTTTGACCAAGGTAATAGCCTATAAGTTTCACACTCTGTTCGTTAAGTTCTTTTTCGAAGATACCTCGGATATCGTATTCTCTGAAAATTGATTTGTTGATCATGTCATATACCTTGATTGAATTTTGATTTTTAAGTATAGCGAAACCCGAGTACTAAAATCCTTTTGGATTTTCAGATTGCCATCTCCAAGAGTCTTCACACATCTCTTCTATATTTTTCTTTGCTTCCCAACCTAAGACTTCTTTGGCGTAAGAGGGATTTGCGTAACATTTTGCTATATCGCCTGCACGTCTTGGTGCTATGCAATAGGGCACTTCTTTTCCTGATGCTTTTTCAAAAGCTTTGACCATATCAAGTACGGAGTAGCCTGTTCCTGTACCAAGATTGATGGTCATAACCTCTGTAAAACTTTTTATTTTGTTTAAGGCTTTGACATGACCGTCAGCTAGATCCATGACGTGTATGTAATCACGTACTCCTGTACCGTCATGGGTATCGTAATCATCTCCAAATACACCAAGACAGGAGAGTTTTCCTACTGCAGTTTGTGCGATGTATGGCATGAGGTTGTTTGGGATACCGTTAGGATCTTCTCCGATAGTTCCAGACTTATGTGCGCCCACAGGATTAAAGTATCGAAGTAGAACGATTTTCCATTCATTGTCTGAGATGTAAAGATCTCTGAGTATCTCTTCAACAAAAAGTTTAGATCTTCCATAAGGATTGGTGGCAGAGAGGGGGAAGCTTTCCAAAATAGGTGTGGTATGAGGATCACCGTAAACGGTTGCGGAAGAAGAAAATACAATAGATTTACATCCATGTTCCGCCATTACTTCACAAAGAACAGCTGTTCCATTGACATTGTTATCATAATACTTCAGAGGTTTTTCTTCAGATTCACCTACCGCTTTAAGGCCTGCAAAGTGTATGACAGCCTCAATGGTATGGGTGTTAAAGACAGAATGAAGAGCTTCTCTGTTTCTTACATCACCTTCAACAGTGGTGATCTCCTTACCAACGATCTTCTCCACTCTTTTGATGGCTTCTTTTGAAGCATTACAAAAGTTATCAAAAATAACTATCTCATAGCCTGCTTCAATAAGTAAAATGACAGTATGCGAACCAATATAACCAGCACCGCCGGTAACTAAAATAGACATTAAAATCCCCCTAAGATTTGATTATATTTTTAACTAAAAACTAAGTTTCATTCCACCATAAAAGCTGTCATTAAATGTTTTATCGTACTTCTCATACTCAGTATCTATGTTACGGTAGCCTGCGAATAGATGAATGTTTTGAATCACTTCCATATTGGCTTCGACTCTAAATTCTGTATAGCTTTCTCCATCAGAAAAGGTCAGTACAGAGGGTGCATAGGCAAGACTTGTTGAGAGAGAAGTACTTGGAATACTGTCATTGAAAGGGAGTCTGTAGCTCGCTTTTCCATAAAGAGGAAGTGCAATAAAATTATCTGTAAAAACAAGCTTAGCACCAAAACCAAGTGCAAGACCTTCAAGTCCTTGGAAAGTATTTTCTCCACTTAGACCCAGCGTAAAGAGATCATCCCCATCGGTATGAAGATAGGATACATCCAAGATGTAGGTGGTACTGTCTGAATAATCTGCGTAGGTATTGAGATCTACAGCTGCTTGTACTTCAAGATCATCACTGTTGATGTTAAGCGCAACACTATTTTGGGCATGGAGTAAGCCTAATGAGAGCAGAGAAGAGAAAATAAGTTTTTTTAAGTACATGGCAGACCTTTTAATATTTATTCATATAATCATAACATAGAAATTAGAAATGAGAAATTAAAAATGAGAAATTATGGATTTATTCTCATTGAAATGCACAGAAGTGTTAAGTACTATGTATTACGTGTTACGAAAGAACAAAAAATGTGAATTTTGAATAGAATCTTTAAAATGAAGTAAAGGCATGAACAAGACTATGAAATAATAGCACATAGCACATAGCACATAGCACTAGTCTGCAGGTCTGTAGTTTCTTTCTTTTTCCAATCTTTCCTGTTTCATTTTTTCTTTATAGGCTTTTTTCTTTGCTTGCATCATGGCAGCATCTTGAAGGTCTTCTTCATTGTCATGATGTACAGCATCGATGAACTTGCTATGGTCATCAAATTGACCTGTTCTTACCGCCCAAATTAAAGCGCCTAATCCGATAGCCCCCAATAAGGTTGAGATACCTATCATTAATACAACGATGTTTTCGCTCATACTTCTTTCCTCTGTAGGGTCGGTTTATCGACCATTTGGGTATATTATATCTTATTTAATATGTGTGTGTGGTCGGTATACCCCAAGGGCATTTCCTCTGGGCAACCGACCCTACGCTTTTTTGAATTTCAAAAATTTGATCCTCATAGAGTTTCCCACCACAACCAATGAACTTAAAGACATGGAGAGAGCTGCAACGAGAGGATTGACAAAGCCCATAACAGCTAATGGTACTGCAATAACATTATAGAGTAATGAAAAGCCTAAGTTTTCTTTGACAGCAGCATACGTCCTACGCGAAAGTTTGTAAGCATCATAGATACTCATAGGTTTTTCATCTAAAAGTACAATATCACTGACTGATATAGCGACATCTGCACCATTTCCCATAGCTATGGCGATGTCTGAAGAGGCAAGTGCTATGGCATCATTGATCCCGTCTCCAACCATGACAACGACATGTCCATCTTGATGAAACTGATCTATTTTAGCTGCTTTATCTTGTGGAAGAAGTTTAGCATGGATGTTCGTTATGCCTACTTGTTGGGCTACCTTTTGGGCACTCTGCTCATGATCTCCTGTGAGCATGACCACTTCTACTCCAAGAGCCTGTATATTTTGGATGGCTTCTTTTGCTCCCTCGCGTATCGTGTCACTCAGTTCAAAACGGGCGACTACTGTTTGATCTATGGCAAAAAAGAAAAGTGCATTTTGGGAATTGCCATCAACAGAGAGGTTTTTTGTCTGTAACAATGAGGCATTCCCACCGATAAGTTCTTGGCCTTGATAGCGGGCTTTTAAACCTTTGGCTTCAATGGATTTGATATCTTCAAGGTTAAGTGTAGAAAGATCTTCATAGGTTTTTTCAAGATACCCTGCGATGCCTTTTGATATAGGATGATTGGATGTACTCACAAGCGCATGGAGTAGGGAAGGATCAAGGTCTGCAAAGTATTCTACGTTGACGACAGAAGGCTTACCTTCTGTGATGGTACCTGTTTTGTCTAATGCCAGTATGTCGCTTTTTGCCATGGTTTCCAAAAAAGAAGCTTCTTTAAAGAGTATACCTCTTTTTGCAGCGATACTGATACCCACTAGTGTTGCCATAGGTGTAGCCAATCCCAATGCACAGGGACAGGCAATGACGATCACCGAGATACCTACGATGAGGGCATGTTCAAAACTGTCAGCCCAAAAGTACCATCCTATAAAAGTGAGCAGCGCGATGAGTAGGATGATCGTTGAAAAATACCCTGATATCGTGTTTGCCAGTTGTTCTATGCGAGGTTTTTTAGTGATAGACTCTTCCAGAAGATTGACGATGGATGTAAGCATAGAATTTGAAGCATCTTTGCTTGCAGTGTAATGTAAAATAGAATCCAGGCAGAGGGAACCACTTAAAACAGGGTCACCTTGCTTTTTAAAGAGAGGTTCATTTTCCCCTGTAAGTGAAGATTCATCAAATGAACCTTGTCCCCAGATTACTTCACCGTCTATCACAACTTTTTCACCGGGTTTCAGTTCTATGATATCCCCTATGACAACATTTTCAACCGAGACCAAAGACTTGACACCTGCATCTATTAAAGTGACTTCAGTTGGGGTGCTTCCCATGATCCCGTCAAGGGTATCTACAGCATGTTTTTTACTCAGTACTTCAAGGTATTTCCCTACCAGTACAAAAGTGATGATCATGACCACAGAATCAAAATAGACTTCACCTTCTTGGCTTATCATTGCATAGATAGAGTAAATGTAGGCAGAGAGTGCTCCTGAAGCAACTAGCGTGTCCATGTTAACGATGTTGTTTTTGTACCCATAGTAGGCACCCCTGAAAAAGATCCATCCGGAGTAAAACAGTACAGGTGTGGCCAGTATAAACTCAGCAACATTGAGGATGTCTTTAAATGATTGCTGTATCCCACCAAAATACCCTGCATAATGGGCAATTGCCAGCCACATAATGTTCATAGCACCAAACACAGCCACTAAAATACGTGTATAGTAAGTCTTACGTGTAGAAATGGCACGTTCTTCCTGTAGCTTCGGATCATAGGGATAGGCATTGTAGCCGATGGAGCGAATCGTTTTTATAATATGTGAGAGTTTAAGCACTTCAGGATCCCAAACTACTTTGGCCTTGTTGTTGGTGTAGTTGATACTTGTTTCTATAACACCATCTGTTTTGTGTAATACCTTTTCATTGAGCCAGACACAGGCAGAACAGTGTATGCCTTCGATAATGAGGTTGATCTCACACAGCCCATCTTCATCTGTGCGAATATATTTGTTTTTAAACCCTTCAAGGTCAAACTTTTCAAGATCTTCACTGTTTTGGCTTGCAGGGTGAAGTTTGGTATCTCCCAATTTATCATAAAAAGTATCTAAGCCTTCAGCATTTAAAAGATGGTAAACCCCCTGGCAGCCTTTACAGCAAAAAGAGAGTTGTTTATCTTCTTGTTTTTCTGTGATCATGATATCTTCAGAAAATGTAAGATTACAATGTGTACATGCTAGTTGGGCCAAGGTTGATTCCTTTAGTCTGTGTCATCCACGGTACGAGTATTGCGGATTCAATTGTGTGAATTTTATCCAAATATGGGTAAAATTCCCCTATGGAAAATGTACTACTCTTTACCCTCATACTTCTATTGGCAGAACTTTTTGAAGCATACACGCAGCGTTCAGAAACACTTTTAGGTGTTTTAGAAAAGCTTTATGCCTATTACCAAAAAAGTATTTTTCTCTTTTTTCTGATACAGCCAGGCTTTTATGTTATCTTGTTTATCGTATTGCTTACGGGTGTACTTAACGTGAGTATGGTATTTTTATTAGCCATCAAGGTCTTTGACATCTTCTACAAGATCGAACTCATTAAAAAAGTATTTATAGAAGGTGAAGTCTCTGGGGAGATCTCAGAAATGTTAGCGTGGGAAATGCCTTCATACTTTTTTCTCCTGGGAGTGGCGATGTACCCGCCATTACTCTTTTATGCTCTATCCTAAATCTTTGCGTGATCCCTTTAATTATAACTTCAGCCAAAAAGGATTATAATGACATCACTACACGTAGCATAATGTATGGCTAACGTACAATCTCCATCATGCATATTCAAAACAAGAGGACATATGAGCGAAAATAAAAAATCTTCTAATGGCAATAATGCCAACAGAAAGAACAGAACACACGTACCCGTCGATGGCTACAAGATAGAAAACCTCCAAAAACTCCCACAAACAGAACTTGTGACTATAGCAAAAGAAGTCAAAGTTGAAAATCCAAATGAATTTCAGCGTAAAGACCTTATCTTTGAAATTCTTAAATCACAAGTGAGCCAGGGAGGTTTCATCCTCTATACGGGTATTCTTGAAATAATGAATGATGGGTATGGCTTTTTACGTTCGATAGACGGGAACTTTGCAAACTCGAGCAATGATACGTATGTATCTGGTACACAGGTAAAACGTTTTGCACTGAGAAACGGTGATATCGTTACAGGTCAGGTACGTTCGCCTAAAGATCAGGAGAAATATTATGCGCTTCTTAAGATTGAAGCGATCAACTATGTAGCCCCTGAGAAATCAAAACAGAGACCTCTTTTTGAGAACTTGACACCATTGTATGCCTCTGAACAACTTAAACTCGAGTATAACCCTGTAAGGATGACAGGACGTGTACTGGACCTTTTTACGCCTATAGGTAAGGGACAAAGAGCACTGGTTGTGGCTCCTCCAAGAACGGGTAAGACAGAACTTCTTAAAGAACTTGCTCACGGAATCACTCACAATAACCCAGATGCATCGCTTATGGTACTGCTTGTTGATGAGAGACCTGAAGAGGTAACCGATATGCAACGTTCGGTTAAAGGTGAAGTGTATGCTTCTACATTTGACCTTCCTGCACAAAACCATGTGCGTACAGCAGAAATGGTGATAGAAAAAGCAAAAAGACGTGTGGAGATGGGTATGGATGTTGTGATACTACTCGATTCCATTACAAGACTTGCACGTGCATACAATACGGTTACACCTAGTTCAGGAAAAGTACTTTCCGGTGGTGTGGATGCGAATGCTTTACATAAACCAAAACGTTTCTTTGGTGCAGCAAGAAATATCGAACATGGTGGTTCATTGACCATTATTGCTACAGCACTTATTGAGACAGGTAGCCGTATGGATGAGGTTATTTTTGAAGAGTTTAAAGGGACAGGTAACTCTGAAGTGATACTCAGTCGACATGTCTCTGAAAGACGTATTTACCCTGCGATCGATGTGACGAAGTCCGGTACAAGAAAAGAAGAACTCATGGTGGATGCAGAGACCTTACAAAAAGTTTGGGCGCTTAGAAATGCCATGCAAAACATGGAAGAGGTGGAAGGTCTTAAATTCCTTTTCTCTAAAATGATGAAAACAAAATCTAATGAAGAATTTCTTTCTATTATGAATGAAGGTGCATGATAAAGGCTTGCCTTTAGCAAATGAGGAATGAGGAATGAGGAATGAGAAATTAAAGATAGGTGTCTTTGACTCTGGACTTGGTGGATTGACAGTTGTTCAAGCTATGACAAAAGT
>JAUVCL010000041.1 GCA_030595845.1 Campylobacterota bacterium | reverse complement strand
TAACTCAACGGTAGCAATTGTGGGATTTTCAGCCATACATCTTTTGCAAGAGCCAGCCCAATCAATGCTAAAAGTGCTGCAAATCTAAGCAGCGTTTTGTTGTCATCTTTCATAGCAGACATTGCTAAGAAGAATGGCGCGATAAATCCTAAAGACATTGCAAGCCAGAATTGGATGTTATATGCTCCACCTGAGTGAACAAATGCCAATGTTGCTTCTGCTTCTGCTGATTTAAATGAGAAGAAATACTCACCCATATACATTGCAAACGAGAAGAATACAGCAATAGAAAGAACAAGTGCAAGATCTTTTCTCGCCTCTTTAGTCCATGAACCAGAGATAAAGATAAGTGCTGCTGAACCCGCCATGAGTGCTGCCCACATCATCTGCATCACTTCTGTTGGTGCCTGCCATAACTCTCTAGCACTTGATTGTGCCATGATGATCGCAGTATACATAGTGACCGGAAGTGCAAGGAAAAGCATGAATGGCATGATCTTCTCATAGAAACCTGAGTTCTTTCTTGCCATTGCTGTTGCTTTACATTTTTTACCACCTAATGATGGGAATGCATCAGCAACACCAATCACCATAAGGACTGTAATAAATCCTAAGAAAATGGAAGCTAACCATGCACCAACAGTAATAGACGAAGTCCAGTGTGGGTGTGTAAAGATATGAATCATTCTGTACGGTTGGTGTAGATCAATCAATGTAAACAATAAGAAGACATTAAGTGCTAAAAATGCTATGATCGGCATGATCCATCTTAAGTTAGGCATATCATCTTTTGAATGTCTAAACCATAAAAATGCTGCCAAAAAGACAACACCTGTACCGATACTTTTTGCCCACATATTGAGTGTGATCATCCAACCCCAGATAATACCCGGAAGTGCGACATCCAATGTTACAACAGCTTGTGTTGCGTGAATTGTACTTTCTACCATCTTAGTGACCTCCCTCTTCTTCGTGTGATTCAGCTGATGTTGCAGATTCAAGTAAACTTGTATTATCAAGTTTCTCATGTCCTACAAATGGTGCTAAGAATCTATCTAAAATACCATGGTTTTTGTCACCTACATGATCCAAATGTGTAATGTTATTAAAGAGGTTATAGCCTTCAATTCTTTGATGTGCAAGTGGGTTCAACGTTTGGTTACCACCACCTACATAATAGTGATGAGGGTTGGTATGCTTTTCCGGTTTACGTACTTGTACCGCACCCTTATGCTCCATAATATAAAGTGATATATTTGAATGATCATCTTCGAGATCTCCAAAGATATTTGCTTCTACTGGACAAGCAACAACACATGCCGGCATCATACCAGACTCAATACGGTGTGCACAATAAGTACATTTATCCGCTGTATTTGTTTCCGGATCCATATAGATCGCTCCATAAGGACAGGCCATCATACAACCTGCACATCCGATACATCTGTCTGAATCGATATTAACAATACCATTTTCCAAATAATGCAATGCAGATACTGGACAAATACGCTCACATGGCGCAGACTCACAGTGGTTACAACGTAAAGGTGTAAAAGATCTTCTTGTATCTGGGAATGTCCCCAAATCAATATATTTTACACGTAAACGCCATGTACTAAGCGGTACTTCATTTTCCACTTTACAAGCAATTTCACAACCTTTACAACCCATACATAGGTTAAGGTCAACTAAGAAACCTAATTTCATGCTTCCTCCTTAAATTTAGCTAATCTTATAATAATTATAAGTACCCTTTTGGATCGATCAAGATCAGGGCAAACGCATAGATAAATAATATAAGCTTTTGTGTTAAAAAATGGTTATTTGTTGAAATAAAACTGATGTTTTAGTTTGAATGTATAAAAGTGAGAACTAATGTATCAAGATTGCTGATGTTTACTATCATTATTAAATGTGAAAAAAGAACTTAGATCCTACGTTTTCTTCACTCTCTATCTCTAGTGTTGTACGGTGTAAAGCAAGAATACTTTTGACAATAGAGAGTCCTAATCCCATAGAATTATCCCAACTGTGTGTTCCTGAACGATAGAATTTTTTGGTCACTTTTGAAATATCAGAAGAAGAGATACCTGCCCCTTTATCTGACACTGATATCTGTATTTCATTGACTTCTACAAGGACTTCATCTCTGGAATATTTCAATGCGTTTTCAATAAGATTTTTCAGTACGACTTCCAAAAGTGTCCGATCCGCTTCTATCATATAGCTACTTCCCTTTAAAACGATCTCTCTTTGCGGATACTTTTCCTGTAAAGAGACCTTCACCTCTTGTGCCAATATATAAAGATCAAAAGAGCTTGGATGTAAAGTGGCTTCTCCACTTTCAAATTTATTCCATAAAACGAGACGGCTCAAAAGTGCTTCAATTTTGACACCGTTATTATAGATTTTATTTAAGAATTTTTCTTGCAGTGCTGAAGGAATCTCTTTATCGTCTTCTAGTGTCTGGGCATATCCCATGATCGAAGCAATGGGATTACGAAATTCATGAGCGATGGCAGAGATCATATCTCCACGTTGACGATTTTTCAGTTTAAGTTTTGCATTATAACGCTGCTTCACATCTTCACGTTTCTTAGAACTGCTAAGCGTTTTGATAAGATTTTGGTTGATGTCTTCAAATTCCTGTGTAAAGAAATGTGCTTTATACTCAATCGCATCCACTTTATCCAGATTGTCAAGATTTTCCAGATATTGATTGATCGTATTTAACTCTTTTTGCATACGACTTGCACCACGGTAAACTGCAAATATAAACACACAAAATCCGAATCCTAAAAAGGAGAGTGCCAGCAGTGCAACATTTTCATCGGGAATAAAAAGAAGAAAAAAGATAGAGAACACTACAAAAATAAATACAGCAACACTCACAAGTCTGGCCATTACATATTCTTTAAAGTGCGGTCTTTCAAATAACATAAATTGCGCTTTACTTGACTTTTTTCTCAACATCGTCAATATAACTTAGAAAATCTTCTACATTAAAATATCCAATAATTTCTTCTATCACGGCTTTGTTTTCTTTCATAAAAAAGATAGTAGGTACCCCCTGTATCGGTGGTAATACAGACATGGCATTTCCATCTTCTCTCATCACTTTTACCACAACATACTTTTCAAGTCTCTTTTCTACAGTCTCATCAGACAGCGTACGGTGTTTCATCTTTTTACACCATCTGCAGTTTTCACCCTCGACCAAGACCATGATATTTTTATGTTCTTTTTTGGCTAACGTCAATGCTGTATCTATATCCTTAACCCACTCTACGGAGAAGAGCGTACTTGAAAGCAGTAATAATCCTAATATAATTTTGTTCATAGTTATCCTTAATTTAATTAATATGTTTCACCTTGTCTTTAAACACGTCATAAAGTGCTTCCACTTCTTTGATGGATGTTCTTTCATTTGGCGCATGAATGGTATCATTAATGACACCAAACTCCACAACATCTATACCAAATGCACCCATGAATCTCGCATCACTGGTACCTCCTGCCGTTGAAAGTTTTGTATCCAACCCAGTTATATTCTTAATACTTTGAGAGAGTTTTTCAACTACTTTTGAGTCCCTTGTCGTAACAAAAGGGTAAGATCCCTGTGTCAATTCCAAACTGTAATCCAAACCTTCAAAGCATTTGTCTATGTGCATTTTAATCTCTGACTGTGTGGTTTTAGTGGAGTTGCGCACGTTAAACATCATTTTCAAGGCACCTGGTGTTACGTTGGTTACTTCCATCCCTGCACGGATATCTGTGATCACCATTTGACTTGGTGCAAAATCATCATCACCATTATCCAAGTTCACCCCTGCTATTTTCTCCAATATAGAAGCTATCTGATGCACGGGATTAATGGTCTTTTCGGGGTATGCGGCATGTCCCTGTTTTCCTTGAAGTGTTAAGTAGCCGTTAATAGACCCTCTTCGTCCTATTTTAATGGCATCACCAAACGTCGTTTCACAGGTAGGTTCTGCGACGATACAGTAATCGGGCAAAGATCCGATCTCTTTAAGGTGTTCAAGCATAATAACCGTACCATACTTTGCCTCTCCTTCTTCATCAGAAGTAAGTAAAATGGAAAGTCTGCCTTGAAAGTGTTCTGTATCTTTACATGCTTGTATAAATGCTGCCAACCCTGACTTCATGTCTTGTGTACCACGGGCATAGATATTTTCTTCTTTGATCACAGGTACAAAGGGATTGGTCTCCCAACCGTCTCCTGCAGGAACCACGTCAACATGTCCAGCAAAACAAAGATGTGGGCCTTCAGAGAATTTTTTTGTAAGAAAGAGGTTTTTTACTCCCTCTTTATTGACATAAGTCGCCTCATATCCTTCTAAATATTCTTCAATAAATTTTAACGAACCCGCATCATCAGGTGTCAAAGATTTAAAACTCAATAACTTGAGCAATAGGTCAACTGCATTCATCTGTATATCTCTCATTTTCTTTTAAAATTTTCTATCATAGAAAGGTAGTCATCTATATTTTCAAAACGATGATTCCCGCCATATTCAACGATAACTTTATGCGTATTATAGAGAGATTGTGCTTTAGTATAATCCAACACTTCATCTTCACTTTGTAAAAGAACTAAGTACTCTCCTTTTTGGGGAATACTTTGTAAGGTTTTGAGCTGTTCCAGGTAAATTGCTTTAAACTCAAACACTTCTTCATCGCAAAAACGTTTTTGCCATCCTACATAGGAAGATAAAGTTTCCCATGGCTGAGTGGATGGATTGACAAGTACAGCTTTCATCTGATATTTTTCAGCCAGGTAAGTTGCATAAAAACCACCTAAAGATGAACCGATCAGAAGATCAAAACTTGAAGAGGTAAGTATCTCTTCGATCATACGTATAGCATCCAATGGAGAAGGAGGCAAGTCTAATGCAATCACATTGTCTGCACCAAAATAAGCTTGTAGTGATGAAGATTTATTGCCTTTCCCGCAAGAAGCAAAGCCGTGAAGATAGAGTATCTTTGCCATATTATTTTTCTATGATCCCACGGTAGGTTACGATCCCTCCAAAGTGATTCAATACACCATGATGTCCATGTTGTTTAAATGCATTTTGGATCTGTCCACTTCTACTACCTGTGCGACAGGTGAAGATCAGAGTTTTGTCTTTCGTTTCATTAAAGAGTTCTTGTGCCCATTCATTAAAAGAAGAAGTAGATTTTAACACGTCAACACCTTTAATATGTCCCATGTTAAATTCCATATCTTCCCTTACATCAACCAGTACAAACGCTGCTTTCCCTTCATCTCTTTCTTCAAGTAAAATATGCAATTCTTCTGAATCAATGTAACCTTTTTCTAAAAAACCATGCATGTTACTGTCTCCCTGATCTTAAAATGTCGGGTATTATAGTGAATAATTATTATAACCTGCTTTTATGCTTCTTTGTCTGCTACTTTTTTAATTTCTTCTTTTGCTAAAGCAGCTGCTTTCTGCTCTTTGATCTGTGCTTCTTTATGCTCTGGTGTACAAAAAATTTGACAATGGCAAATACCTGTTTCAGGTATCTCTTTCTCTATGGCTGGTTTACAAGGGCAGATTCGGTCATCTGTACTTTTAAATTTTCCTTCTTTTTCTGGATCCGGCTCCACCATAAAACAAGGGCAGAATCTTTTACCAAAAAGTAATCTATGGCGAGCAAGACCCATCACAACGCCTTCATTGACATCTTCATTGGCACTGTATACCCATCCTCTACTCTCACAAACTTTGTCTGTAAACTTTTCTGTTTTGATCAATTCGTTTTTGAATTCTTCTGAATTCATATCTAGTTGCGGCATAATAATGTATCCTTTACATAGTGTATAGAACCTCTGAGTAACCTAAGGCACTCAGAGGTTCTCTTATTTTGTAGTTTACCTTAAAGTAAATTTATATATAATAAGAAAAATTACATAACACTACTATAATAGGGTAAATAATGCAAATAGACCATACTGTTTTAGCCAAATTGGAAAAACTCTCTCATCTTCGTATTGATGATTCAAAAAAAGAAGAGGTGATGCAACAACTTACGGGTATTCTTAGCTATATTGAAAACCTAAATGAACTCGATACAGAGGCGCTTAGTCCTGCTTTTTCAACATTGGATGGAGGTACACCGCTTAGAGAAGACACTCCAAGAGAGCCAAATACTATCGCTGCGGATATCCTTTCTCATGCCCCACAGGGGAAGGATGACTTTTTTATCGTACCGGCTATCATCGAGTAAGTACCGGTTTTAAGAGACCTGTCATTAAACGCGATAACAAGGTTACAGTTAGATATAATGAGTCTCAATATCTAGATAATATACACAAATAAAGGATTGTCATGGCTGCATTTGATATTAAAAAACTACTTCAGAGTGTTGTTACACACGGCGCATCAGATCTTCACCTTGTAAGTCGTACAGAGCCGCAGATCAGACTTGATGGTGTGCTTAAACCGGTAAACCTTCCAAAACTTGTGGGAGAAGACATCGAAGAGATGTGTTATTCACTGATCACAGAAAAACAAAAACAACACTATGGAGAGTACAATGAACTTGACTTTGCACTTCTTATCCCTGGAATTGGTCGTTTCAGGGCGAACTATTACCGTACTTTGGGTGATGCCGCCGCTGCATTTAGGATCATTCCAATTGATGTACCTTCTTTAGATGACTTAGGAGCTCCTCTCGTGTATAAAGAGCTCATTAAAAGAGAAAAAGGGCTTATACTGGTTACAGGGCCTACAGGTTCAGGTAAATCAACAACCCTAGCAGCCATGCTCAATGAAATAAACCTTAATGAGCAAAAACATATTATCACCGTGGAAGATCCTGTGGAATTCATTCACCAAAATAAAAAATGTGTGTTTTCCCATAGAGGGGTGGGTGAAGATACCGCTACCTTTGCCAAAGCACTTAAATTTGCCATGCGTCAGGATCCCGATATCATACTTATTGGGGAAATGAGGGACAAAGAGACCATTGAGGCAGGACTCACCGCTGCAGAAACAGGTCACCTTGTATTTGCTACACTACACACCTCTTCTGCTCCAGGAACCATCAACCGTATTATTGATGTTTTTACCGGAGATGAACAACCTCAAATCAGAGCCATGATCGCTTCTTCACTGGTTGCGATTATCGCACAAGCACTTCTTCCTAAACTGGGTGGTGGTCGTGTGGCCGCTTCAGAGATATTGGTCGTCAATCACGCGATCTCAAACCTTATCCGTGAAGATAAAGTACACCAGATCTATTCACAAATGCAACTAGGTCAAGGTGATACGGGTATGCAAACGCAAACGCAGGCACTGATCAAGTTTCTCCATGATGGGAAGATCTCACGTGATATCGCTATACAATATGCAAACAGACCCGATGAAGTTGCAAAAGCAGCTATGCGCTAAAGTATGCCCAAATCACAAAATAGATACAATACGAAAATAAAGTAAGAAACTAAGGGTAACAAGATGGATTTTTCAATGATGGACTTTAATTACTTTGATGTCACGATCTCAGCCATTATACTGATATTGGGTATCAAAGGTTTCATGCAGGGATTTATAAAAGAAGTGTTTGGTCTTGCCGGTCTTGTTGGAGGTGTCTACTTCGCATCAAGATTATCAGGTGACGCAGCGACATTTATAGAAGCAAACTTTTTCCAGTTGGAAAATACATCTTTACTCAATCTTATTGGCTTTTTGTCTATCTTGATCATCATTTGGCTAGGTGCTACTATTCTAGGTTCACTCTTTTCAAAACTGACAAATGAAAGTGGTTTAGGTTTCATAAATCGTCTCTTTGGTTTCATCGCAGGGGGAGGAAAATATTTTCTTATTTTTGCACTGATCGTCACTGCCTTAGCCAATGTAAAACTTGTTAAAGACAATTTGGAAAAATATGTCAACGATTCTATACTTTATCCTTTCCTTATGGAAGCAGGTTCTTATTTGATCAAAATCGATACTTCGGATATGGGGATCACTACATCTGATGCTACTCAAGTGGTCAAAGAAATGGTGACTCCAAGTGAAAATAATGTATCTTCAAATGAGATCAACATCACTGTTGAAACCAATACGACACACATTAAATAAGGGTATATATGATTGAATATTCTCTACTTTTAGAAAAGTTTCAAACACTTCTCAAAGAAAATACACTTAAATTTACAAAACAGAGAGAGCTTGTTTTAAAGTTCTTGTATGAGAATGATGGGCACTTTACACCTGAGGATATCTATACTTTACTCAAGCAGCAACACCCAGAGATCAATATTGGTATTGCCACAGTATATCGTACACTTTCTCTACTTGAAGCGTCACAAATTGCCTCTTCCATCTCATTTGGTGTACAGGGAAAAAAATATGAGCTTGGACTTAAAAAACACCATGACCATCTTATCTGTACAAAATGTGCGAAGATCATAGAGTTTTTCGACAAAACCATTGAAGAGAGGCAAGAAGATATAGCCAAAGAATTCAATTTTAAAATGACGGATCATACAATGAAAATTGTTGGTCTGTGTGAAGACTGCCAGTAAGCAAAACTAAGCCCATACGTCATCCTGAACTTGCACCCCAAGGGCATTTCCTATGGGTATTCAGAACAACATTATATTTTACAACAGGAGAAACCTTGATATTTGAAAATCAATATATTCAAGAACGCATTAAAAAAGCATCACAATTAAGAGAAGAGGGGTTTAACCCTTATCCTACAAACATCGAAAAAGGTATATCATCTAAAGATTTTTTAGAAAAATATGCCTACATTGCAGAGCAAGATGCTGATGAGAAGAAAGATGATACTCAAGATGTCACACTCACAGGTAGACTCAAATTTGTACGCATCATGGGAAAAGCTGCTTTTGCTAAAATGGAAGACAGTGATGGTCTTGTACAGATCTATTACAACAGAGATGAACTACCAGAAGGCTACTATAACAAAGTTAAAAAGCTCATCGAAGTGGGTGATGTTGTCTTAGCACAAGGCTATCCTTTTGTCACCCAAACCGGAGAACTCACCCTTCATTGTAAACGTTTTGAGATCGTCTCAAAATGTATTACACCTTTACCGGAGAAATTTCATGGACTGACCGATCATGAATTACGTTACCGTCAACGTTACCTTGACATGATCATGAACCCTGAGATCAAGAAAACATTTGTAACACGTTCCAAGATCGTTTCACTTATCCGAAGATTTTTTGAAGATAAAGAGTTCTTGGAAGTGGAAACACCTATGATGCACCCTATTCCCGGTGGGGCAAATGCAAAACCGTTTATTACACACCATAATGCTTTGGATGTTGAGCGTTATTTGCGTATTGCTCCGGAGCTTTACCTCAAACGTCTGATCGTTGGGGGTATGGAAGCGGTCTTTGAGATCAACAGATGTTTCAGAAATGAAGGAATGGACCATACACATAACCCTGAGTTTACCTCTATAGAGTTTTACTGGGCATACCATACCTATGAAGACCTCATGAAGATCACAGAAGAGCTTTATGACTACCTGTTTGACCATCTTGATATGTCTAGAACATTGACCTATGGAGAGTATGAGATAGACTGCACTACACCCTTTGCAAAAGTACCTTATGTAAAAGCATTGACTAGCATCGGTGGCGTACCACATGATGTAGCCACGGACAAAGAAAAAGCTTTAGCATATTTGAAAGCGCACAAGGTACATGTAGATGCAAACCTCACCTTAGGCTACCTTCAGTCAGAGCTCTTTGATGAATTTGTAGAAGCAAAGCTTATCAATCCTACCTATATCACAGAGTACCCGGTAGACATCTCACCACTGGCAAGAAGATCTGATGAAAATCCAGAGATCGCTGAGAGATTTGAACTTTTCATGGCAGGGAAAGAGATCGCAAACGGCTTTAATGAGCTTAATGATCCTCTTGATCAATATGAGAGATTTAAAGCACAAGTAGACACAAAAGATGCTACCGGTGATGATGAAGCTATGCATATGGATACAGACTATGTAAAAGCCTTAGGTTACGGTATGACACCCACTGCGGGAGAAGGTATCGGTATCGACAGACTGGTAATGATGCTGACCAACCAACACAGTATCCGTGATGTACTTCTCTTCCCAGCGATGAAACCAGAAGCACCACGCCCAGAGATGGCACCTATCTGTGAAGTGGTGAATAAATGTAAAAAATGCGGTAACGAAAACATGGATGAACTTAAACCTGCTAAAAAAGGTAAGGGAATGTTCTGTATGGATGTTGCTGCTTGTAAGAAAAGACAACAAGAGAAAAGTAAATAAACTATTCTGGGTTCACCTCTTCGCAGGTGCAACCCATATCCTAACCTAATAAAGTTTTCTATCAAGTAATTATTTATGTTCCAACACTTCCTTTAAAATCTTACCATTTGCCCCAGAAGGTGGTTTAACATTTAGATAAGCACTGAGTGTTCTAGCTACATCTACCGTTTCTATCTTTCGGTACACCTTTTTAGGCTTGATGTTTGCACCTGCAAAGATGACAGGCACATAGGTGTCATAGTTCCAAAGTGAACCATGGGTACAGGCTACGGTCAAACCGTCAAAATCATTAATGAACCAATTAGGCTCAAAAAGCACAAAGATATTCCCTGAACGCTTATGGTTGTGAGAGTTCAATATCAAACGCATGTTTTCAGTATGGGGAACATTCCCCTCCATGAGGTCACTGCTTGAAACAGCATAGCTTACACCTTTAAATTTCATGAGCTCATTTGAGACCACTTGCTCAACTTTTCGAAGATCAAGTCCTTTTTCTTTGATGACCTTTTGATTGAGGTAAATATAAGGAGGATTAAATGCCTGAATCAGTTCTTTACCTATACCAAACTCTTTTTTCAGTTTTTCTATCCCTGCTGTTTTATCCCAAGATTCAGGGTCAACATAGTTTGCTTCTATCCCGTATTCATTGACTTGAGGAGGAGCTTCGGGACCACCATGATCTGCAGAGAGGACGATAAGTGTATTCTCTAGTCCTACTTTTTTGTCTACAAAGGCCAAAAGTTCTGCCAATGTTTTGTCAAGACGAAGCAGATTGTCTTCCGCTTCTAAGCTCAAGGGGCCAAAGACATGTCCCACATAATCTGTAGAAGAAAAACTCACAGAGAGGTAGTCTGTTATGTCGTCTTGCCCGATATCTTCATTTTCTATCAAGACTTTTGCAAAATCAAGTGTCAGATCATCACCTGCAGGACTGAGTGTTAAAAATGTATTGAAGTATTTACCCTCTACTGTGCCATAGGCATGTGGAAAGATACGTCCAAATCCTCCTACATCAGTCTCCCATGCTTGATCATCTTTATCACCAAAGGTATACTCAGATGGTTTATACAGTAATTCCCAACTTTTATTTGCATATGCCAGTGCCGGTTGTTTTGCATTAAAAGTATCTACCCATTTTGGGTATTTGTCATAGTAAAAACTACTGCTTACAAACTCACCATTGGCTTTAGAAAACCAAAATGCCTTTCCGGCATGTCCTGCCATAGCAACAGCACTCCTGTCTTTTATAGAAACACCAAATACTTTAGCCTTTTTATCTGTATGGATGGAAAGTTCATCTGAAAAAGTAGAGACAAGTATGGTTGCAGGCGAACGACCATCAGATCTGGCAACTCTTTGAGTCGGGTCGATCTCGGTTGACTTATCAACATCTGCCCCTCTTGTTAAAAGGTGATATCGACTATCTTCTATATTGTAAGTCATATGACCCGTAGTTCTGTCATACCAGACATTTCCGATGAGACCATGACGAGAAGGATACGCCCCTGTTGCCAAGGTCGTATGTCCTACAATGGTTTCTGTGTTTGAGTGGGCATGGTGTGCATCTTCATAGACGATGCCCTTGTCATACAAGTATCTAAAGCCACCCTCACCCATCTTTGACATATAGCGTCTTGGAAGGTCAGCGCGGAGTTGGTCTACCGTGATCTGAAGTATGAGTTTTGGTGTTTTTGCAAGGGATGAAGTCAGCCCCATAGAGGAGAATATTCCTACTGCCATTACAATACTAAAACTTTTTACAATGAACTTTTCTGCATGCATAAAATATATCCTTTGATAAATTAATTGACTAGGAAAATTCGCATCTCTAAGGAATTCCTTGAATCATAATTCTAGCATCAAATTCTAAAGTTTTATAAGTACTTCACAGGTGTATCTTACCAAAAAGAGAAATTTACAGTCAAAAAGTTTTTCAGCATCAGTAATGTATCGGCTTGATTTATTAGGGGAAGTGCCTATATTTTATTTACACTATAAGGTTCAGGGGCAACACAAATGCGCTACCCGCTGTAACCGTTTGTTCGTACTTCTATTACTATAGTTTTTCTGCTTTTGGTGCTATCCAGTTTTTCATCGTTTTGATGTCTGGATCGTAAACACGCATGATCACATCAAGTTGCTGATCTTTTTTTCCGGAAGGTAGCCAATTTTCCTTTGCTACGTTTACAGGTTTGCTAGATGCAATGTGGATCTCAATGCCGCCCTTATCATTTAGTTTCATACCTCCATTTTCGCCAATACTGTATTTGTTGTGTTCGTTGGGGATAAAGAGTCCTTTCTTGCTATCATATAAAGTAGCTGACCAAAAAGCTTTTGCTGGTGGAAGCTGTTCTTTTGTCATACGGATGACGTAGTGCCCTTTTGAATTTATTGGCTTGCCATCTGTTGTACCGATCCCAGGGTACTGAGCCTGGTCATACGGCAGTCCTATCGGACCGACACAAGACTGAACCACCATAGGTTCAATCGTCATATTATTCTTTGGCTGAAAAACTTTGGAAAGATAAGGATTCCCTTCAGGGTTACTCCATGTGTGCAAAGATTTTGCAACAACTTTCTCAGCAATTTTCGCAAATCTCTCGCCATCGATCTGAGTAACCTTCTTGGCATCAAATACTTTTCCAGGTTCAATACCTAGTGGCTTTAAAGCTGCCAACACCTTTTGATCCATCTCATTGTTTGAATTAAAAGTAGTATGATTAAAGACAAATTGCATGACTTCAAGGAAATTGTTTTTGAAAACGCTTATGTCGTTACTGTACGCAGGAAAACTAACGTCACTTACCTGTTTCTTTGCCTTACCCTGAAATTCGGACAGCGTCATCAGCTTTTGCTTCTGCATGGCTGCAAGATTGCGCTTTAATAGTTCAGGGTTACTCGCTTGTGGAGCAACACGTAGAAGAGCAATAGCAAAATCACCACTCATCTTTAGTGTCTTATCTATACCATCAACAGGTTCACCATTGTATCCCTTGGTTCTATCTGTGTAAAATAGCATTGTGGTCGGCTTATGGAAGTCACCCTCGGAGGTTGATAGTGGGATGTCAATATAGTGATCATAAGCAGAAGTTTCCAAGGAAACATACTTAGAGTCAAATGCTGGAAACTGAATGACAATGGCATCATCTCGCATATCCATCATGGAGGTCAGATACAGAGTGTCATTGTTTGGCCGTGGAATTGCGACCATAGTGGCATCCATCAGACTAGTAGCAACATACATCTTATTCCAACCATGTGAGTTGAATGGGTTTTTCTCTTGCATAGCAAAGTTGTTATTGGTGTTGTACATCGCAACGTACTGGTATGAACGATGTACGATATTCTCTACATCTTTGTCGCTCAATTCTCCCGCAACACTATACCCTGTACCGAGCACACTCCATGCAATCACAATTAGTGATAGAATTTTTTTCATTTATTTTCCTTTTGTTTTGTTAATTCACGATGTTATCATACAAAATATCCATATTCCTGTCTATCCGAAACACGAATAAATAATTATATGTAATTTTAATCATAGGGATAAATATTTTTACAGTATATAATATTCGTGTTTTCGGATAGACAAAAAAAAGATTATGTGTTAAACTTATATGATGTTATTAACATAACGGAGAATAAAAGCATGAAAAATAACTTTGTATTTTAAAAACCAAAAAACAAGAAAGGAGGTTTTATAAAAATGAAACAAAACAAACACACTCCAGAACCACTGGTATTGGAAAAAGGCTACTTTCTAGAAAAGCACTATGATAATTATGAAATGATGGAAGAGAGTGCCAAAAATTGGACCTTCCACTGTACCTACCAATTAAAACCTAATGCTCTCTCAGGATATCATAGTATATTACAGCTAGACTCCATGCAATTAAGCCATGGAAAAAGACCTGGAGGCATGATGCATAATGTGCATGCTGCATTAGATACTGTCTCTGTATCCGTCATAGTTGCATGTAGAGATAAAGCATGTTTTCATCGTACAAAGCTAGAGGTAAGAGATATCATGTTTT
>JAUVCL010000182.1 GCA_030595845.1 Campylobacterota bacterium | reverse complement strand
TGTAACTGTGAGTCCAAATGAATGGAAGATCGGGAGTGTTCCAAGCATCACATCATTGTCTGTAGGGTTGAGAAGGGTAGTGGTTTGCTTGATGTTCCCCATGATATTCTTATGGCTTAACTCTATCCCTTTTGGTGTTCCGTCACTTCCACTTGAGAAGAGTATGGCGGCGGTTTCTTCAGTATCACTATTTTTAACAAATAGCATACTTAGGAGCCATGCAGGTAATATTTTTACGATCAGCAGAGTGAATAACACTTTGGTCTTACTCATCTGCTCTTTTATCTCTTCAAGGTAGATGACTTCGACTCCTTCAAGTACAGAGCTCATGTCAAAACCTTTTGCTTTAAGTTTTGTAACAAATTGTTTTGAAGCAATCACCGTGTTAATATTAGTAACCTTGAGTGCATGTAACAGGCTCTCTTCACCGGAGGAATAGTTCAAGTTCACAATAGTTTTCCCTAAAGTAAGCAGTGCCATATTCCCCATAGATCCTCCTACCGAGGTAGGTAAGAGTAGACCTATGTTTTGACTCTTTTTTACTTTTCCTTTGAGGGCAGAGGCCATCATGAGTGTGGTCGTGATAAACTTGTTCCCACTGACTTCAGTACCTGTGGAGTCTGCCATACAAAGTTTTGAACCTACATATTTTGCTGTGTGTATCCATGCTTTTTGCAGTGAAGGTAGAGACTCTGCATACTGTTTCCAGCTTTCTACAGAGAGGTCAAAAACAGACTTTTTGACCTGTGAAGCATTGGAATGTATATCTATAGATGCTCCAAAATTTACAGAGATCTCTTTATTCTTCTTGCGTTTCATCTTTGCGGATGCATACGAGAAGTTGTCTTCCCAAAGCCCTCTAAGGTAAAAAGGTATGATCACGGCACCTTCTGCCTCTTTGGTTGCCATTTCGAAACCTCTTTGAAACGTACCCAATTGACCATTACGTGAGAGATGACCTTCGGGGAAGAGGGCGACTGTTTCGCCACGATTCAGTGCTTCAGTGACTTTGATCAAGGCACTTTTACTTCCTCTGCTAGAGATGGGTATCACACCAAAGAAATCTAAAAATGGTTTGAGATACCATTTCGAATAATAATCCCTCTCCATGACAAAACGTATCTGTTTTGGATATGCCATTTGTAGGATGGCCCAGTCTAAAAAGGATACATGGTTACCTAAAAGAAGTATGCCTTTGTCGGATTTGATATTTTTAAGACCATTAACATGTAAGGTGTATTTAAATCCTATGAGCATACGTACAAGGTAGCGTATGAGTGACTGTGGAAGCTTGATAAAAGTATATACCATACCAATAAAAGCAATACTTGAGATGACATAAAATAATCCTGCAGCAGAAAATTGGAAATAGCCAAAGGTAGCAGTGAGAATTAAAAAGAGGAACATACTCACATTTTGCATAAAGTTATTCCCTGCAAGGATCTTACCTAAGATTTTTTGCGGTGCAGAAAACTGGATCATTGCATTGAGTGGAACAATGAAAAGCCCGGCAAAGAAACCAAATGATAAAAGTGCTGTACCCAAGCTCCATAAAGAATGAAGAGAAGGGATCATATAGAGTGAAAAGGCAACACCAAAACTACCAAGAGGTATAATCCCTGTTTCAATATAGTTTTTACTTACACGACCTGCGAACATGGATCCCAAGATCATACCTACACCGGCAAGTGCAAGTAAACCTTGTGCAGTGATCGTATTTGTAATGCCCAGTGTACTTTTTAAATGTTCTCCAAAAATGGCTAAAACCACTTGTGAAACACCCCACAGTATAGAGAGTCCGATGATACTTAGCCAGATCGTCTGATTTTGTTTCAGTACAGAGAAGTTACTTTTTAAATAAGAGAGGTTTTTATACTCTTTGGGTTCAAAGGTCATACTCTCATCAATAGGTACAGCTTTAAATTTTTGTACTAGGCGTCTAGCAAGAAGATACTCTATGACACTAGCACCTATAAGGAGAAGTCCTACAGGAGCTATATAGGTGAGTATCTCTGAAGGAAGAATAGAAGCATCTTGAAGTAAATATTCAAAGATAATAGAGTATATGATCGCTCCTGCAAGGATAGAAGCGATGGTAACAGACTGCACCATGGCATTTGCCTCAGCCAATTTTTCATTGCCTGTCATCTCTTTGATCAATCCGTACTTCGCAGGTGAATAAATGGCAGATTGTGCGGCGAGTATAAAGGTTAAACTAAACGCTATCCAGAACCAACCCATAGTGTACGAGATAAGTATCAAAGTGGTGATACCTATAGCTGCCATAGATGCGTACTCTATGACCTTTGTTTTAGGGTACTTGTCAGATATAAACCCTGCAGGGGAGAAGAGAAAGATAAAAGGAAGAAGTATCAAAGCATTTACTATGGCAGTGAGTATGATAAGCTCTGGACCTTCATAGGCTTTAAAAATAGTATTTTGCAAAATGATTTTATGTCCTAGGTCTGTCATAGCATTAAGTAGTATGATAAAGATATAGGGTGTAAATCCGGCTATTTTAAAAAGTGATTTCATTTATTTGCCTTTGTGATATTTTTTAATATTCTTAAAGATAACTCTCTAATAAGTCGTTTCTGTTACGATCTCATCAACACAGGTAAGTTCATAGACCCAAATATGTAGGTCTAACATATCTTCATAAACTTTGAAATTACGGTCAATGATGGCTTCTGAGTGAAAGGTGCTGTCAGGTGCAAAAGTAGTAAAGGCATACATATTACCATGAAGGTAAAGGTAAGCATATGTGTCTTCTTTGTCACATCCTAAAGGGTAACGTTTGAATTTTGGCTCAGGTATGCTGTATCCTTTGGCTTTCAGAGCTTCAAGTATATGGTGCAGACTTTCTCTTTTGGCATCATTTTTGATGTACTCTCTATAGACTGAAAGCAGGGGTGCTTTGAAGTTGCGGATACCTGTTGCCACAAACACTTCAAAAGGATCATAATGCATATAAAAAGAGCTGCTTTGCATACGGTGTGTAGCTCCCTGCCAAAAGATAATCCCTATACGTTCTTTAATAGGATCAAGTCTATGAAACCTAGCATCTCGGTAGATACGAAAGAGTGATTTGTTTACCTTTGGTATAGCATGGATGTTGGGTACAAGTATCTGTAGGTGCTCACCCATCTCTTCTACATAAGCAAAGTTCGGACTTACAATGTACTTCTCATATGCTTCTCTATGGTCATCAAGCCACTCTTTGGAATTGTTGATGATAATATTTGAGAGGAAGGTCAGTCCTTCTTTTGGGAAGCCCAAAAAAGCTGTAGATGATAATTGCATCAAATCCCTTTTATCTTTTGCCATAATAAGCCTAATATTTCATGCCAAACATGATGTGTTTTACGCAGTGCGTTTGGACTAAATATATCTGTATAGTTAGGATATTTAATGTGGGCTAAATGATTGGTAGGTGCGGGAATGGGATTGAGTCCTTCATTTTTAAAAAACTTTAATGCACGCTTCATATGTGATGCTGAAGTGACGAGTATAAAGGGTGCATCACCTATGTATCTTTTGGCAGCCTCAGCTTCTTCCTGGGTATCTTTAGGTTTAGGTTCGACATGGAGTTTCTCTTTTTTTACTCCCAGTGCGAGAGCAAGCCTCTCTTGCATAATTGCCCCGGGTGTAGGGTCATAAAGACCACTGTATCCAGAAGTGATGAGCATAGGTTCTTCATTTAGTTGATGGTAAAGGCGTATGCCTTCATTAAGTCTTACGGAAGAGATTTCATGGACTTGTGAAGTAATGGGGTGTGATTCATCAGTATGAACGCCATTACCCAATACATAGATGTATTTTATGTCTTTAGGAGCAGTGTGCAGTGTG
>JAUVCL010000222.1 GCA_030595845.1 Campylobacterota bacterium | reverse complement strand
CAAAATATCAAATCTATTTTTGTTGACGGTTATTATCGTGCAGGGGAGTGTATAGATCTGGAGTTACACTACAACAAAGGTGTTGCTTTTTCAATGTTGTCTTTTTTAGGCCCTTATTTGAAATGGATACAGGCGGTACTTGTTTTGGTGATACTCTATGTGATCTTTGCCGAAGGCTACATCAAGCGTTATGCTTTTCCTGCAGGTTTACTGGTAGGTGGTGCTTTGGGTAATGTGTATGATCGTTTTATTCACGGGGGTGTTGTGGACTATGTGGCTTGGCATTGCGGCTTTAACTTTGCAGTCTTTAACTTTGCGGATGTTGCTATAGATATCGCAGTAGTGTGGATACTGATCATGGTATACTTTTTTGATAAAAAACCTGAAAAGAAAGCACAATAGCTCTATGAAATTTTTTCTTTTTTTCTTTTTTTCTTTCATTATACTTGAAGCAGAAGTCTGTGAGGCAAAGATAACACCCGATCAGTACAAAAACCGCTTTATGGACATAAAGATACTGGATCAAAAACAACTCCTTTTTAAAGAAGTGAAAGGGGTGAAGTTTGCTGAGCTTTCAGACCTTACTTATGATGATGCAACGAAGACCTTGTATCTTGTGGGGGATAAAGGTTCTCTTTTCTCCTTTCATGCCTCTTTTTCTGATAAAATCGAGGGCTTGAAAGCGTTGAATGCAGTGACCCTGAAAAATAAAAAGGGCAAACGCTTTAGAAAATGGAAAAGGGACAGCGAGGGTGTAGCTCTTGATGATAAAGGCAGATTGTTCATCTCTTTTGAGGGAGAGGCAAAGATAGCTTCTTTTCATAAAGATGGTGAGCACTATGGTGCGATGATACGTAAATATAAATTGCCTAAAGCACTTAGATCTACGAAGCATTATCGCAGTAAAAACAAATCACTTGAATCTGTGGCCTGGCATCCTAAACACGGCATACTGACTGCAACAGAATGGCCCTTAAAAAAGTATGATAAAAAGAAACAGACGATCTATGCATTAGGTGGTAAAAAATGGCACTTTAAAGCAGAACCGGAAGGAAGATCCGGTTTATCTGCTCTGGAAGTGATGGATGATGGGAATTTACTTGTCATGGAACGTTCTTATACGGGCTTATCCAATCCTTTTGTCATTACATTAAAAAAAGTGTATCTCCAAAATTGTAAAAAGAAGATGTGTAAAACCAAGGTATTGGCAAAGTTTAACAGTTCTGAAGGTTGGCTTTTGGATAACTTTGAAGGTTTGGCAAGAGTGGACAAGCATCGTTATGTGATGATATCTGATGACAATGATAATTTTTTCCAACAAACATTGTTGATCTATTTTGAGGTGAAAGAGTGAAAAAAGGATTTATTTTGGTAAAAGATCTAATTGTTTACGCAGTCCTGATTGCAGTGCTTGGAATGATGTTCTTTTATGGTGAAAAAGCCTATAGAGAAGCGAAACTGTATGAAGAACTGACCATAGAACTTGTCAGTCATCAGGGTGCAGAAGAACTAGCCAACGCTCAATTGGGAAAATTGGCAAAAAGTATACTGGGTGGTTTTTATCATGATGAAAGAGCAGTCACCCTTGATGCCATACGTGAAAAACAGGAAGCTGCGATGATGAAAGCCAAAGAGTATACCGTGTACTTCATGGTTCTTCTGGGTATATTACTACTCTCTTTTTTCTTTATTTCTTTACGAACGTTTACTCTGTTTGGTTCTTTAGCCGCACTGTTGACATTAACTCTCGGGCTTATAACACCTATTTTTATGGTGACGATACATAAAGAGGTGGAGTATCTGGGAGATGTTGTTCTTTCCTTTGAATCCAAAGGGGTGATAGGTTCCATAGAGAAGCTTTTTGAGAGTGGTGACGCTGTTGTTGCACTAGTGATATTGTTATTTTCTGTGTTAATTCCGGTACTAAAAGTATTCTCTTTACTTATCGTATCTGTGTTTATGAAGAGTAGCTTTGCACACGGTATTATAAAGTTCTTCAAAATGATCGGGAAATGGTCGATGGTAGATGTATTTGTTGTGTCTGTCTTTCTTGTTTACCTCACTGCAAATAAAGGAGAGATAAGTCGGGCGGAAATTGAGGTAGGGCTTTACTTCTTTTTGGCGTATGTGATCGTCTCTATGCTGATGAGTTT
>JAUVCL010000163.1 GCA_030595845.1 Campylobacterota bacterium | reverse complement strand
GTTGACTCGACATTAAATGATATGAGTAGGTAAAGGCTGATACTCATAAGTTGCCACGCAATGGTGAGAATGATAAGGTTGTTACTCATCACAAGTAAGTAAATAGCTGAAAAGATGAAGTTTAGAAGTATGAAAAATCTTTTATAGCCAGGTTCATCCCACATGTATTTGGTAGCATACTTACGAATGACAAGACCTAAGATAGCTACATAGGGTACAAGGATGGCGGAGAGTTCGTTAAAGACAAGTAGTCCACCAAAACCATATATTTCGGTGTCATTAGTCATGACATGGTATGTTCCATAGAGTGCCAGAAGTGCAACGCCTGAAGAGAAATAAAGGCTTACTTTAGGCATTAAGATCTTTGTCTTTAGCATACCTATTAAAAAAGCAATTAAAATCGGTATGAAAGGAATGAATAAAACTAGTTTTTCCACGGAAAACTCCATTGTAAATAAATCATATATATTTCTTTTTTTGTTTGGTTTAAAAACCAAATGAGACCTTTTATAAAAAGCAAAAAATCTTCTATTATCAAAGCATAATATCAGAATTTGTAAAAGAGATACATGGGGTTTATCTTTTAATGTTTATTTAGTCTCTCTTTGAGCTAAAATGAAACATCTATATATACTATAATGTGTCCGTTGGCTATAGACTGAGTTTGCGCATGAAGTTCTCAGCGATATCCGTACTTTTTTGTTTAAAATATACGCCAGTTGAGGGTGTGTAAAGTCTATCTAAAGTGTGATGAAAAAGTGTTAGCCAGCAGGTGAATGCATCACGGCTGAGTCCGTCTATAAGAAGGTGAGGTTGTAATGGGTTACCTTTGTACTCATCATATCCCAAGGCAACAAACTTCCAAAATTCAGTGAGGAGTAGTAAATGTTCTTCCCACTTTTCATTTTGAATATCTTCACCTAGTATGGCTATGAAAAACGGTGCTAATGTGGTATCTTTTAATACTTCGGAGTAGAAGCTTCTTACGAGGATCTCAATATTTTCTTCATTGATACTTTTGTACAGGGTCTGATTCATAAGAAGATACTTTGAGGAAGAGGACTATTAGTCCCCTGTACCTTTATATATTTCGTCATAATGTGCAGCCAGTTCTGTCGTGTAAACAGCAGCAGAGATCACATCACAGTTAAAGCTGTTAGAAAAACAAGAAGGCTCTTCAAACAGTTCCGTATTTTGCTCGATTACTTTCGTGGCTTCGATCAAACCTTGGTTATTTTTACTTGCATATTCAAGTGCTGCTAAAAATACGTCTATTTTTTTACCTTCAAATTGCCCATCCATAAGCTCTTTGATCTCACTGTCATTTTTATAGTCAGTTAAAAGCTGTTTGACTTGTTCTGGTGACATGTATGCTCCGGCACTAAAGGCACCTTGAAGCTTGTTACTCACCTGTAAGTCTTCAATGTAATCACTTGGGATGACATCTTCCCATGCAGTCACATAGGTGCTGTGAAACTCTGGGTCAATGATACTTGAGATCGCAGCGCCTTGAACAAAATAAAATTTCTCAAAGAATCCTTGTACTATGGCTAGAAAATATCCATGCCATTTATTGAAATCGTCATAGTCAAGCTCTCTTGAACGTTTGATCATCTCTTTATATTTGTCTTGATAATATGTTTCAACATCTTCAAGCTTGTGGTTTTTTAATTGCTCTTGGGGTATGAGTACTTTGAGGTCATTGGCTGCGCCCATATCTTCAAATACATCAAAATACCATTCTTGCATTTGTTCTTTTG
Source organism: Campylobacterota bacterium (assembly GCA_030595845.1). Classification (GTDB taxonomy): domain Bacteria; phylum Campylobacterota; class Campylobacteria; order Campylobacterales; family Sulfurovaceae; genus Sulfurovum. The sequence goes on along the minus strand of JAUVCL010000163.1, from coordinate 2,599 downwards.
AAATAGGGTGATAACTTATACTAAGATCCATGTTAAACCTTTTAAAATTTTTATTTACTGTTATAGTCCATCCAGCTTATATAATAAGGGCGGGATTATATCATAGTGTTACTTGTGGAAAGATACATTAATTTTCTTTAGAAAAACTTAATAAACATAATCCAATTCCAATTAGATATAATTTGATTTAGATAGAAGATAACAAGGAGTATAGATGTTTGAAAAAATTGAAAACGGTACTGACATAGCAGAGGCTAAGATATTTTTTGGTTCAAGTGAAGAGACAAAAGAGAAGGTACAAGAACGCAAGAGTCCCTTTGATAACGTTGTAGTCAGTACTGCACCTGTATGTAATGCAGATGACACAGTCAAAGCACTGAAGATTGCAAAAAAAGCGACAAAGAGTGCAGCTAGATCTCCACTCTCTCAGCGTATTTTATGGCTTGAGGATGTGGCTAAAAGGCTGAACGAGGAGAAAGAAGCATTTGCTCTGATGTTGGCACGTGAAGTGGCTAAACCTATTACTTTTGCACGTATTGAAGTAGAACGTTGTGTAGAAACTGTACGTCTTACAGCAATGGAGTTGGCGCATCTTCATGGTGAAACGATCCCCACAGATATTATGCCAAGCGGTAAAAGAACACTGGCATATTTTAGACGTGAGCCTGTGGGAGTAGTGGCGTGTATTACGCCCTTTAACTTTCCACTTAACCTTGTCGCACATAAGATCGCTCCAGCACTGGGAGCAGGGAACACTGTTGTACTCAAACCAACACCGGAAGCGCCGATGGTTGCCTATATGTTTGCTAAGCTATTTATAGACTCAGAGTATGCCATTAAAGATGCACTTTCTCTTGTTTATGGCGATGCAGAAGTAGGGTCTACTTTGGTACAGAGTGACATTCCAAGAGTCATAAGCTTTACCGGGTCTGTCCCTGTGGGGAATATTATTACCAAACAGGCAGGTATTAAAAAAGTAAGCCTTGAACTGGGTGGTAATGCCGCAACCTATATAGACAAAAGTGCTGACTTGGCTGTTGCCGCCGCACGTTGTGCTTTTGGTGCTTTTTATAACTCTGGACAAGTGTGTATCTCGCTTCAGCGTATTTATGTCCATGAATCTGTCTATGAAGCGTTTGCAAAACTGATAGCCATGGAGACTCAAAAATTAAAAGTGGGGTCTCCTTATGAAGAAGAGACTTTTATGGGACCACTCATTGATGAAGAGTCAAAAGAAAGAGCCAAGTCATGGATTGATTCTGCTAAAAGTGAAGGGGCAAAAGTGATTGCGGGAGGCGATGCGGTGGATGGGATCTTCCCTCCTACAGTGATGGCTGATGTCACAGATGAGATGAAGATCATTTGTGAAGAAGTATTTGCACCTATCGTGAGTTTAGTCGCAGTAACAGAGTATGAAACAGCAGTGGAGAAGATGAATGATTCACCTTATGGTCTACAGTTTTCCATCTTTACCAATGATCTGAAAATGACACAGGCTTTCATCGAGGATGCTGAGTGTGGCGGTGTGGTGATCAATGATATTCCAACCCTTCGTTTTGATGTGCAGCCTTATGGCGGTTCCAAACTTTCAGGAGTAGGACGTGAAGGTCCAAAATGGGCGCTTGAAGAGTTTACAGAAGTTAAGTCGATTGTGATATGCTAATGACATTATTTTTAAAGGAACAGTAGTTATGGATTTTATATTTGAGCAAGGTTTTTTAGGGACACGTGCGCCATTGTTTATGGATATCGTGTCGGTGATCGTAGCACTTTTGCCATTTTTAATTTTTGGAGCCATTAGTCTAGCTAAGAACAAAAACTATGAGGGGCATGAAAGTGTGCAGAAGTTACTTTTTATAGTGACGGTCATTGTGGTGGCATTTTTTGAGTATGGTGTGCGTGTAGAGGGTGGATATAAAAATCTGATAGAGGGTAGCTCCGTTGGACATAATTATTTTATCTATGTACTGATCTTTCATATTATGATTTCCGTAGTGACGCTTATTTTATGGGTGATGACACTGTATTATGCTAAACGCTATAAAAAACAGTCTAAACTTCCGGGAGCTTATTCTACGGCACATAAAAAAGCAGGACAACTTACTTTTATTGGTATTATATTGACCATGTTAACAGGTGCTTGGGTCTATGCGTTACTCTTTGTTTATTAGGTATGAAAAATGTTATAGCTATTTCAGCATGTCTTTTGGGAGAAAAATGTCGCTATGATGCTTCTGACAATAGAAATGAAGCACTTTTAACGCTCCTTGACGGTGCTGAACTGATCCCTTTTTGTCCTGAAGACCATGCGTTTGGCACACCCCGACCTACGATGGATCTGATAGAGACAAAAGAGGGGCACAAAGCCATTTCTAATGAGAGTGGCGAAGATCTTTCAGCCCCTGTGACCCAGTATGCACAACACTTTTTTGATAAGCATCCCAATATAGATCTGTTTATAGGGAAAGACCGTAGTCCAAGTTGTGGTGTATGTTCTGCAAGAGTTTATGATGAGAATAAAAATCTTCTAAGCTCTACGGAAGCAGGACTTATGGCAAAAGAAGCAAAAAAACGTGGCATTCATTGTTTTGATGCAGAA
>JAUVCL010000125.1 GCA_030595845.1 Campylobacterota bacterium | reverse complement strand
CGAGCTAAACACAAACCCAAAATTATATGAGCCATAGGTTAACCCAAGAATTGCCCCAAAAATAACCAATAGAAGTTGCATCTTTATCCTTTATACCCAAGTATAGGGTGGATTATATATCAAGATGAATAATGGTGAAAGATATTTTTGAGATCAGTTATATACTTTAAAGTATTCATTTAGCTGAGATCCAATAAATAGTACAAAATGACATTTTTTATAATTCTTCGCTATAGTTAATAACATTATAAGGAGAAGAATCACTCATGAAGTTAAGCAAAAACTATCTTCTTTATCTGGTAACATTTTTTGGTCTTATCTCTGTTTTACTTGTTATTATCTCTCAGCTTAACCGAGAAGTGTCATGGCAAGTGGTTGACAGTGTGGGGGATCAACTTAGCCTCTCTTTGCGTACAGAATTGGATGATGAAAAAGAGGACGCCTTGCGTTTTGGTATGGTAATGGCCCATAACAGTGACATTAAAAAGGCTTTATTGGAGGAGGATGATGAAAAAGGGTTCGAGGTACTTAAACTGATCATGAACAGTGTTAAAAAACATATCCATACTGTGGTTAGAGCTCAAATAATCACAGCTGACTATGAAGTTTTTGCCCGAAGTTGGGATAGTGAAAATTTTTATGCCGGTATGCCTCTTGATGTCTATCGATCTGATCTAGAGTATTTTAAAACACACAGAAATCCTCGGGTATCTATTGAAGTGGGGCGCCGACTCGGGATCAAGGCAACTGTACCTATCTATGATGAGGATCAGCTGTTGGGTTTTATTGATGTACTGCAATTCTTTGATTCCAGCACGGATTTCTTTCATAAGTTTGGTATCGATCTTTATGTGCTACTCGATGAAAGCTATTATAATACAGCTGTCTTGATGCAGAATAACCCCTCTGCTGCCTGGTATATTGTTGCAAATCGTGGTTACAACATGGTTAATCTCAAGACACTGCAGCGAACTGATTTTAAGAAACTCCGTAAAGAACATGTACTGTTGCAAGAGAATAAATACATATTTTATGAACCGATGCACGACGGACAGGCCGAGAGCATTGGTGCTTTTGTCTTTGTAATGCCAAAAACCAGTTTGGAGCATTTTGTAAGTACCGGTGAAGAGCTCTCCTTTCTTTTGACATTCTCTCGTGCCAACCTTTATGATATTGTTAAAAAAGAGCAGTATGAGAATAAAGTCTATCATAGTGGGTATGACAAAGATCTGCTTTCACTCAAAGACACTGTCCCCGAAGAGGACAGGGAACTGTTTATGGAAGAAGCAAGAGATGTGCTCTCTACCTATAGCAAAGAAGAACTCATCGCTATGATGTTACGCCATAAACTGTCAAGACGCATAAAAGGAGAGATCCGATGAAAATACTTTTGTTGGAAGATGAATACTCTTTACGTATAAGTATTAAAGAGTTTCTGGAGGAGTTGGATTTTATAGTGGATTGTTTTAGTACAGGTGATGATGCTTTTGATGCTATTTATGAAACACATTATGATGTTCTACTTCTTGATGTCAACGTCCCGGGGATGAATGGTTTTGAGCTGCTTAAAACAGTTCGTAATGAGGGGATCAAGATTCCGGCGATCTTTATGACATCACGAACACAGATGCAGGATTTTGAAGAGGGATACAAAGCCGGTTGCTGTGATTATATTCGTAAACCGTTCGACCTTGTTGAGCTTCAATTGCGAATCACACAGGTGTGCAAAAGCTTTTATTTTGAAAATACGAATGAGCTGGACTTAGGTGATGGGCTGCTCTATGATACGGAAAAACATAAATTGAACTATCAGAGCAGGGAGGTCGTGTTAAGTAAAACGGAACATGATATTCTTGAGGTGCTGTTACGTTATGAAAATCAGGCTGTTTCTATAATAACATTCCAGGATGAGATCTGGGGTGAATATGTAGACCCGGCAAACATACGTGTTCAGATCAATAATCTGCGAAAAAAACTCCCGGTTGATATTATCAAAAACCGTCGTGGTGTAGGATATATCATTGAAAGATAATCAATACGCTTACAAAAACGCGGCACTTTATACAGGGCTTATCGCATTGATCCTTCTTGCGCCACTTTATATATATACATTATATGTTAAAAATATCCATGAGATCCAGAATGAGCTATTTTTAAAGCAGCAGTCAGCACTGATCATCAGTGCAATGGAGGAGTATGATGAGACCCGTGAGTCTTATTTTGAATTTCCGCGTTTGAATCAGGTGCAGTCCGGACTATACGATATTAACTTTCAACCTATTTTTACGTTGATCGATATGCCCATGGAACATTTTTCATCTGGTTACCACATTGACAGCACCGGTTATGCCTATCTGATCATGGCTTTGCCGGCGCACCGTTACTTCGATGCGGATTATATTATTATAGGTAATGCACTGAGTTATGCCTCTGTCTATCAAAAAGTACTAACGATATTACTCTCTGTTGTGATTTTAGTCTTTTTGCTTTCAATTTTCTTTTTAAATCGTTTCTCCCTGCCATTCAAACGGGTAAATCAGAAGTTGGATAATTTTATTAAAGACTCCATGCATGAGATCAATACTCCTTTGAGTATCATCAATGTCAATATTGATCTTTTCAACATGAAAAATCCTAAAAACAAATACCTGCAGCGCATCAAGGCAGCAACGAAGACCCTTTCGAACATCTATAACGATATGGACTACCTTATCAAGAACCAGCAGATCGTCTTTGAGTATGAGAATATCGATGCGAGTGCATTTGTGCGGGAACGCATTCTCTATTTTGATGAAGTCGCTGCGATGAAAGATATTGTGATCTCTGCTGATGTCGAAGATGGCATTACCTTGTATTTCAATGCGACACAGCTGCAGCGCATCATCGACAACAACATCTCCAATGCGATCAAGTACTCTTATGAGGAGAGTAAGATCGAAGTGACGCTCAGACGCTTTGATGGCCAATGTGAACTGATTTTCAAAGATTATGGTTTCGGCATCGAAGACACAGACAAGATCTTCGACCGCTACTATAGAGAAGAGACTGGTAAGGGCGGTTTCGGTATCGGCCTTAATATTGTCAAATCCATTATGGAAGAGACCGGCATCGAGCTTGCCGTGCAATCAACGCCAAAAAAAGGGAGTACCTTCACCTACTCCTTTCCCCCATCACTTCTTAAAGCTTAGCCCTGGCTATAAGTGCTTATAAAACCGCTTATAAGCATTAGTATTTATTTCATGGACTGCACTTTCACACATATTTGAGAATCTTATTTCTGTTACGACTAGTCATATTATTAATATTGATAAATCTTTACACTATTTTTACATTCAACTGTTACAATCTTCCAAATCAATTAAGGAGAAGCTATATGAAGAGATTGTTGCTTTTAAGCACTACACTCGGTTTAAGTCTGGCATTTGCAGCAGATCTTAGCAGTAGCATAGAGAGTCCAAATGCTAGCAAGATCATTGCAAAAGACCTTCTAGGCCCTGCCAAGGTTTTCACTATGCCTGCAGGCTGTATCACAGATGACAAAGATGCAATTGCAAGAGGAGATTTTATTTTTCATAATCTCAACGGTAAGAAAGCGAAAGGCAAATTACCCCCTGGACTTGCAAAGAAACAAAAAGTACCTGGAAAGACATATGGACCGCAAGACAAGATCCCAGCTAAACAGTACGGGAACTGTGTCGCGTGTCATAACATTGAAGGGGCTAAAGGTGGTGGAAATATTGGACCTGACTTAACGTCATACCATGACTTTTTCATTAAAACTGGTGTACGTAATAACCAATATGTTTATCAAAAGATCGCAGATGCACGTGTTGATAATGCAGATACACATATGACGATCAACCTGACAACAGGTCTGTTTACAGAACGTGAGATCTGCGATATTACATCGTACATCGTATCAATTAAGAAATAAGAGGAGAGAACGTATGAAAAGAAGATCATTTTTAAGAGGACTTGGGCTAGCAGCAGCTGCTTCAACAGTTGTAGTACCAAGTATGGTAATGGCAGCTGAGGCGCCAAAAGGACCAAACGCATTTAGTATTGATGCTGCAGTACAGGCAATTACGGGTGGAAAACCTGTAGTCGCTTCACCAAAGGTACATCTAAAAGCACCTGAGATCGCTGAGAACGGCGCCGTTGTTCCAGTAACAATCGAAGTTGATTCACCAATGACAGAAGACGATTATGTTAAAGCTATCCATGTATTTGCTACCAAAAATAGCAATGTACGTTGTGCTGATGTAATGTTGACGCCGGCAAATGGAAAAGCGATGTTGGCAACACGTGTTAAGTTGGGTACATCTCAAGATGTCATGGCACTTATCGAGACAAGTAAAGGTGAATTTCTAAGCGCTTCACAAAACGTAAAAGTAACTATCGGCGGCTGTGGCTGATCATCTAATGATTGAGACACTATATATTGAAGATTAAAAAGGATAAACAATGGGAAAAAGAAAATCACTAATCAAGATCAAGCCGAAAAAGTACAAAACAGGCGAAGTCGTAAAAGTAAGCTTTATGGTCATGCATCCAATGGATACTGGAATGCGTAAAGACAAAAAGACAGGAAAGATCGTTCCGGCACACTATATCAATGAAGTAGTTTTTTCATTCAATGGTAAGCCGTTCACAACAATGAAAACCTGGGAGTCTCTTTCGACAAATCCGGTTTTCACGATTTACTTTACAGTACCTGGCAAGGGTGAACTGACAGTTGTCTATAAAGACAATCAGGGTGAAGTAAATGAAAAAAGCAAGAAAATCAAACCGAAAGGCTAAATGATGATTGGTAAAAAAATTATACTTGCATCAACATTGATTGGTGTTTTGGCTTTTGGTGGTGAACAGTTTGCAATGAGTGATTCTGACCGTGCAATGTATGCTGAGATGTTAGAGAACAATCCGGCTGACATCATGGTTGAATCAGGTAATGAGTACATGGAAGAATTTGCTGGCGGTGATGAAGGCTTGGCAAAGTTTTTAGGTGTCAGTGAAGATGACTTGCCCGCTTATATTGCAGGATTCCCTCGTTACATCAAAAAGCTTGACATGGTAGTAGGTCTTGACCAGGTACTTCAGGCACTGATGGCAGAAAATGGGCATAAGCCATTTAAACTCAAAAGCAAAGATATGTTTGCCATGAGTGCATATGCTAAGTCAATTGCAAATGAAGAGAAGATCAATATCGATGTGAATGCAAATCCACAGATGAAAGCTGCCTATGCCATGGGTGATGAAGTGTTTAACACCAAACGTGGTGGACGCGGTCTTTCATGTATGAGTTGTCATTCACCAGATGTGATCGGTGGTATCTTGCGTACACAACCGCTTCCGGATCTTGGTTCTGAAGCGAATAAAGCTGCTGCTACTTGGCCGGCGTATCGTATGACAAAATCATCATTGAGAACGCTTCCAAGACGTTTTCAAGGGTGTATGAACAATGCACTTCTAGCCGTGATCCCATTAGGATCGCCAGAGATGGTGGCACTCGAAGTGTATGTTACAGATAAAGCGAAAGGCCGTGAGATCGCTATTCCCGGTCTTAAGCGTTAGAGGAAACAGTTATGGATATTTCTAGAAGAGACTTTATGCAGATCGCAGCTGCTCTGGGACTGGTAACAGTT
>JAUVCL010000161.1 GCA_030595845.1 Campylobacterota bacterium | reverse complement strand
TTCTATCTCTTCAATCCTTTCTACTGAGAAAGTAGCATTTTTAACAATCTTTTCACAATCATCATCAGGGATAAGCCCTATTTTGTTCCATGCTTTTACTGCTGCTTTTTCAACCTCAAGCCATGCTGCATATCTTGCTTGCTGTGTCCACTTTTCTACCATCTCTGGTCTTGAATATCTTTCAACCATTATATATCCTATCTATCTGTAATTTATGATAGAATTCTATCCTAAAAGCAGTTATATAAGGGTTAGACAACATGCCATTCGTTAAAGAGAAATACCACATTAAAGAGGAAACTATAGCTTTCCTATATGTTATGCGTACCCTCAACTTTACACAAGGTCAAGCACAAAGACATATCGCAAAAGGACGTTTACTCATAAGTGGTGAATCTATGACCTACACAGGGCAAAAGATACAAGGTGATGTGGAGATGGTTTTCTTCAGAGCAAAAGGTAGAGGCAGAAGACCTCTCTTTCACAACAAAGACTTCATGGTCTTTGAAAAACCATCAGGTACCTTAGTCCACCCCAATACTATGTCAACCCCCTACTCTATGTTAGATGAAGTACGAACTGTTGCCGGTGACAATGCCAACTCAACACACAGGATAGACATGGAAACCTCTGGTCTTTTACTGGCATCTAAACACAAAAAGGCAGAGACCATTTTAAAAGGTGCCTTTGAAAGCAGAACTATAAAAAAGTCTTATTTGGCTTGGGTAGACGGTAAACTTACAGAGCCGTTTTCAAGTACTGAATGTATCAAAATAAACAAGGACGGGTACGAGACAACTAAGCATAAAGTCTTCATTGCCGATGATGGTAAAGCTTCACATACAGACTTCATCCCTTTAGAATATGATGAAGCATTAGATGCATCTTTAATAGCTTGCTATCCTCATACAGGAAGAACCCATCAGATAAGAATACATTTGTTTCACGTGAAACATCCTATCTTGGGAGACCCTATTTATGGGGCTACTTATGAAGCTAGTAATGATTATTTGGATATGGTTCAAAGTGAAGAGGATAGACTAATTCAACATGGAGCACCTAGACTTATGCTCCATGCGCAGAGTCTTTCTTTTACTTATGGATGTAGGTTTTATATAGAAAGCAAAAGTGATTTTAGGAATGATAAGTCTTTGATATGTGCTAAGGATAAGAGGGTTTTTAATAGGAATTAATTTCTTATTTGATTGATTATTTTTATTTCCTTTTTCCTCAAACTGTGGTGTTGTTATTCTCTGTTACTTTTTTCTTTTTTGTACTACGACAAAAGAGAAAAAAGTAACCAAAAAAGAAAAAAGCGTAAGCGACATTAAGTAGCAAAAGAAAAACCATATGGCTCGTTATAGTGGCATAAAGAAAATTATATGAAGTTGGCGATAGCCTCGCTATTAATTAAAAAATCTTGTTGTGGCGAACGCCCTTGAAAGCGATAGCGATTCGAGAGGCACGACGATTTTTTTGCTTCGTTTTTTTCTAAAAAAAATGACGAGAAGAACAACGCCACTGTTAATTTAAGAGGAAATCTAAATAAAACAAAACGATTGTTTCACCTGAAACAACACAATCTACTTCTCATCCTCTGAGCGAGAATCATAAATGATCCAGCCTACACCGATAGTAGCAACAATAACAACAAACCCTAGCATGAACAATTCCAAAGTAGGCATACTACTTTTCCCCTTCTAACTCTTGCTCTCTAAGCTGACCACAGGCGGCAGAGATATCTAATCCTTTAGACTCACGGATCGTACAGTGTAATCCTCTGGAAGTCAAATACTCTTGAAACTCTTTCATATCTTTCACTGAAGGGCGTTTAAATTCTGTTCCCCCATACGGGTTAAAGTAGATCAAGTTTACTTTGGCTTTTATACCATCAAGCAGACTCAAAAGTTTCTTTGCTGCGGAGATGTCATCATTGACATCCTTGATGACAAGATACTCAAACATGACTCTTTTCCTGTCGTTGATAGGAAAGTTCTTCACCGCATCTATGATCGACTGGATATTGTATGCTTTGTTAATAGGCATCAACTGTTGTCTAAGTTCATCATCAACAGCATGCAAAGAGATAGCCAGGTTGATCCCAAGCTCCATTTTTCCGAGCTTTGTTATCTTTGCACTCAGTCCTGAAGTGGAGATCGTTTGACGATGTGTTGCGATAGCCATCCCCTCCGGATCTGAAAATATCTTTACAGACTTCACTACGGCATCCAGGTTGTCAAGCGGCTCACCCATACCCATATATACAATGTTGACACGGCGGTTGGCATCTATCTCATTGTCTTTCTTGATCATACGTAACTGTTCAGTGATTTCACCAGCAGTCAGATTACGCATAAAACCACCCTTTGCAGTCAAACAAAAGGCACACCCTACCTTGCACCCTACCTGAGATGAGATACAGACCGTATAGCGTTCCTGATGCTTTACAGAGCCATCTTCATGATACTCTTTCTCTTTCATTAAAAGGAGTACCGCTTCAACAGTATGTCCATCATGAAGTTCAAATAGATATTTACGACTTCCGTCTATACTGTCTTGCACCGTAAGTGTTTTGAGTGGCGTAAGTGTATACTCAGCATCAAGATTCTCTCTCATCTCTTTGGGAAGATTTTTCATCTGTTCAAAACTATCTACATATTTGTGATAGATCCAAGAGTAGATCTGCTTTGCTCTAAAAGAGGGTTTGATCAATTGACCTAACTCTTCTTTGCTTAAGTCTTGTATTATTTTTTTATTCATTTTCAATATCCGTAGGGTGGGTTCATCCACCTTTTATTATGTTGATGGATATACCCAAAGGCATTTCCGTTGGGCAATCCAGCTACGCGGTTTGTACCTTTGCTTTTACATACTCAGTAAGTTTAGCCATGGCTTCTTTTTGATTTTTTAAAAAATCATCATGTGCATTTTCATCACAATAATTTGTTACGATGAAAATACCCCCTGCCGAAACACCAAATGTTTGGGCTACTTTCAGTACAGCATAATATTCCATGTTTTCCAAATGAATATTTTGTGCCAAATAATATTTACCTAAACTCTTATCTGTAGTAATATAGTTAGAAGAATTCACAAGTGTTTCACGTGAAACATCTTTTGCAGTAGAAACAACATTATCTATGGGCGTGTATGAACCTCCTGTGAAAAAACTGTTTTCTATATTGGAGGCTGTTTTTGACTCTATGATGTCAAAAACTTTCTTTTCTCCATAAGAACCTGCTGTACCTACAAAAAGGATAAATTTTGGTTTTTGAGTCAAACATAATTTTGTTAAGTTGATCGCCACTTCTGTCATGCCTATGCCTACAGGCTGTGCAAAATCAAACTGCTCACTCTTTCCTGCGCATACGATATATGATCCATTTTCTTTCATTATATTCTCACCGGGATATTTTTTTCTCTAAGATATCTTTTTAAATCCATTATGTCAATCTCTCTAAAGTGAAAGATGGATGCCGCCAACGCTGCATCTGCATTCCCAAGGGTAAATGCTTCTTCCATATGCTGCATCGTACCTGCTCCACCCGATGCAATTACAGGTATATTGACCAGATCACCTATCTTTTTATTGAGTGTGTTATCAAATCCTGCTTTGGTTCCATCTGCATCCATAGAGGTGACAAGTAATTCACCTGCTCCTCTATTATATGCTTCTTTTGCCCACACCAAAGCATCAATACCTGTATCTTTACGTCCACCATGTGTAAATATATTCCATCTATCAGGAGCAACTTGCTTTGCATCTATCGCCACGACGATACACTGAGAACCAAAACGTTTTGCACCCTCTTCTATGAAAGCAGGTCTTTTAATAGCCGCAGAGTTGATACTTACTTTGTCACAACCAACGTTGAGAAGATTATAAATATCTGAAAGTTCTCGGATACCTCCGCCTACAGTAAGAGGGATAAAGACTTCTTTTGCCACTTGCTTTACGACATCTACGATCGTATCACGTCCTTCATGTGTTGCACCGATATCAAGAAAAGTGATCTCATCTGCACCCTCTTCGTTATAACGGTATGCCACCTCTACAGGATCTCCCGCGTCACGTAAACCAACAAAGTTCACACCTTTCACTACCCGTCCGTTATCTACATCCAAACAAGGAATAATACGTTTTGCAAAATAATCCATTTATAGTCCATATCCTCTAAAATTATGGTAAGATTATACAAAAATAATCCACAGCGTGCGATTAATATATAGTATAAAGGTAGATTATAGTATGATTATTGAAAATTTAGCCGAATTTGCATCTAAAAAATTTGGTCAGAACTTTTTAAAGAATGATGTCTATCTTCATAAAATCATCCAAGCGATGCCCCATGACAACTTAAGAGTTGCAGAGATCGGGCCTGGCTTAGGTGATTTAACCAAAGAGCTTGTAAAAGCGAGAAATGTCACAGCATTTGAGGTTGATAAAAGATTATGTGAGCATCTTAC
>JAUVCL010000202.1 GCA_030595845.1 Campylobacterota bacterium | reverse complement strand
ATAAGATGCTTCTGTATCATGACTGATCATGATTGTCGTTATGCCAAATTCTTTGTGTAGTTTGGCTATTTCATCTTGTAGTTTTACTTTCATCTTTTCATCGAGTGCAGAGAGAGGTTCATCCATAAGTAGTAATTTGGGCTTGTTCATCATGGCACGGCAAAGGCTTACTCTTTGCTTTTGACCGCCACTGAGGCTTTTAACATTACGGGAAGCCAGTTCCATGAGTTCTGTAAGTTCAAGAAGCTTGTCTGCCAATGCTTTATCATCATTAACAAACAACAAGTTTTGCTCTACAGTCATATTATCAAACAAAGCATAGTCTTGAAATACAAAGCCTATCTGCCTTTCCTGGCAAGCAAGCATCTTTTGATCACCTAACCAGGATACATTTTCAACCTCTATCTTGCCCTCTGCTTTTTCCAACCCTGCCAGGACTCTAAGCAGTGTCGTTTTCCCAGAACCACTCTCACCCATTAAGGCAATGAACTCACCCTTTTGAATCTCTAACTTTACATCCAGATTCATCTCACCCTGACTACCGTGCAAGACTTTATGTATATCTAGGTGTATCATTAGAGGATGCCTATCTTTTTTTGTTTGTGGTTAAAGATATAAACTGCCATAAGTACTGTAAAACTCATGAGTACCATGATCGCCGAGTAGATATGAGCTTGACCATATTCCATTACTTCAACCATCTCATAAATGGCAACCGAAGCTACTTTTGTCTCATTTGGTATGCTTCCTCCCACCATGAGTACCACACCAAATTCACCCACGGTGTGTGCAAAAGTTATGATAAGTGCCGTTATAAGTGAAGGCTTAATGTTTGGGAGTGCCACATACCAAACCGTTTGTAGTTTGGACTTCCCTGCAAGATAGGAAGCTTCCAGCATATGTTTGTTCAATGCTTCAAAACCACTCTGTAAAGGCTGTACCATAAAAGGCAGAGAGTAAAAACATGAGGCCACAACTAAACCGGTAAAAGTAAACACCAACTTTACACCAAAAAGATCTTCAAAAAATCCTCCCACTGCCGAGTTGGGAGAGAGAACGATTAAAATATAAAAACCCAATACCGAAGGAGGAAGAACAATGGGAAGCGCTGTCAATGCTTCCAAAACTGGTTTGGATCTTGACTCTGTTTGAGAGAGGTACCAGGATAAAGGAAGAGCGATCACAAATAAAATAAGTGTCGTCACTCCTGCCAGTTTAAAAGAGAGTAAGAACGGCCCAAAATCGATCATAAAACGCTATACCCAAAGTCACGAAGTATCTCCTTCGCCTTAGCACTCAACATAAAGTCATAAAAAGCCTTCACCTCAACATTACCTTCACCCCTCTTCAGAATGACCATCCCCTGATCAATAGGCGTGTAAAGATTTTCAGCTACATCAGACCAGTGTATAGCCTCTTTATAATGTGCCATTTTCGGTGAATAAAGTGATGATTTCGCAATGATGCCTATGTCTGCAGCTGTTGTGGCATACGTGATGGTCTGGGAAATAGACTCACCATAGACAAATTTTTCTTTCAGTTTTTCATAGAGCCTTGCATTTTTCAAAGCTTCTACTGCGGCTACACCATAAGGAGCCGTTTTAGGGTTGGCTATAGCAATCTTTTTAATATTAGGTGACTTAAGTACATACATCTCCGCACAGTAGTTACGTTCTTTAACAGAAAGAATAGCCAATGCACCCTGTGCATAGATCACAGGTACGGTTACTGCCATTTGCTCTTTATAGAGTGCATCAGGATATTTCATATTGGCTGAGAGTAAAAGATCATAAGGTGCACCATGTTTTATTTGTGCAGTAAGTTTTCCCGAAGACCCAAGTATAACATTAATTTTTGTTTCAGGATGCTCCAACTTAAACTCTTGTTTTAAGGAGTCTATAGCATAGCTCACATTTGCAGCTACCGCAATGCTGATCTCTCCTGCATTAGCACCTGACAGGCCAAAAAGACATGCCATGATTATTTTTTTCATGCCAACTTCCTAAAACAGATAATTGAGCTCAAGACGAATCTCATTATAAGAGGGATCAAGTTTAGTGAAACCATTACTAGTAATCGTATCATCATCTCCTACAACATGGGCAAATCTTGTTTTTAAATAGTAAGATGTTTCTCCAAGCCCTTTAAGGAAATCGATCGTAAAAACATTTGAATCTGCCTGTACCCCTACCTTCTCATCATCAAAATCCTGTATGGCAAAACGTGATATGATCTTAAAGTCAGAGATATTGTCAAATTTATAATCAAGTTGCATCATATAACTCTCTGTGTTGGCACACCAATTATACTGTGACATTGCACGTGTAAATCCAGCCGTAGGAAAACCTCTCCATGGTGCGATAATGTCACCCTCGTCCGCTATTTGAGTATAGGCAAATCGTAATTTAAAGGCATCTTGAATCACATCCACTCTTGCAGCATAAAGTGCCGAATCTAAACTATCTGGATCACTATAACCTTGTGTAAGTGTTTTAAGGTTCGCACCCCCTATGTCACCTGCTCCATCATCAAACTGCTGCATATATCTGAGCCCTGGTATCACATACCATCCACCCACTTCGATCCTATAGTCAGCCTGTATCATGGCAGAAGAGATCAACTCAGGTACTGCAGTATAGTTCATGCTTATCGTCAAGTTTTCTATACTTCTATTTTTAGCCTCAGCTACGATCAATTTATCATCAATACCTCTGGCTTCCAATTCAGATTTTTTCAAACCAAAATGCATGGCAGCATCATCATTCTCAGTGAATATTGCATAAGGGTCATTTGCATCATCACCTACGGCCAAGACATGATGAAAATCAGAATGATCTCTTAACTTCTGTTTTGTCAAATATGCCATTTTAAATGAAGTATCATACACGGATGAACTATTGAGCGTAAGCCCTTCAAAAGTATTGGGTATCATTTTTGTATCATTACTTTTAGTTAAAAAACTCTCAAATATCTGTCGTCCCAGTTTGAGTTCAATCTTTTCATGTTTGTATTCCAAATAGGCTTGTGCCAAAGAATAGAGATGTGTAGAACCATCTCTGCTATAGTCATATCGGCTGAAGACACCTCTCCCCGCTTTATATAAATAGGCTTCTGACTCATCAAGACTACTTGCAGCACTGCTAACATAAAGTCCCCCACCAACAGAAAACCCATTCAGGCACCCAGATCTATAGATCAAGCTCCCACCTATCGCTG
>JAUVCL010000055.1 GCA_030595845.1 Campylobacterota bacterium | reverse complement strand
GTTCTCCCAAAAAAAGTAAGGTCTACAAAGAGTACTTCTTCTTTTTGTTCACCAGTCGCAGATTTGAATTTACGTGAAGTTGCAATGCCAGTGTTTCCAATGGCAGATCCGCTTTGTGTATATCTAATCTCAATATCTCTGGTAAGGTTTCCTGCTAAAATTATCTTGTTATACATAAGGTGCTCCTAAATTTGGGTTGATTATGCTTCTGTTGATTCAGTTGCTGCTGGTGTAGGTTCTACTGCTGGTGCAACTACTGCTGGTGCAACTTCTGCTGCTGCAGATTTTTTAGTTGCCTGAGCTACTAGCTTGTTAAATTGTGCAAGTTCTTTGTTTTTAGTGTATTTAACAGTTAAAAACTTCATGACATCTTCATTGATCTTAAGATTTCTTTCAAGTTCATTGATCACAGTACCTTCGCCTTTATAGAAAAGAACAGTGTAATAACCTCTATTTTGTTTTTCAACAGGATAAGCAAGTTTTCTCATACCCATATCATTGGTAGCAACAAGTTCAGCACCTTCTTTAGCAAGAACATCTTTTATTTTTGCAATTTGTGCTGCAGTCTCTTCGTCTGTTAATGTAGGTTTTACTACAAACAGTGTTTCGTAACAAGTCATATTGTTTCCTTTTGGTTTAATAGCCCATATAAATACGTATACCATTATATATACGTCCAAAAATGAGCAAGAATTTTGGAACCGCTATGTTACAATAATACTACTTAGTCGCACATTAGGAAAAGATATTCAATTTTTATGGAAAGAATTCTTGACATTAATCAATTTTTTTGTACCATGTGATAATATTAATTTACATTAATTTATTTTATAATAAAAACCAAAAGGATCAAATTTATGGAAAGAAGAAACTTTTTACAGTTATCGGCAACATCCGCAATGGCTATAGCAGTAGCCCCATCACTTATACCTCAAAAACTTTATGCAGAAGACGGCAGTCTGTTTCAAACATTTGAAAAAGTACAACTGAAAGATGCTGAAGGCAATGCTCTTAAGTCTAAAGCATTAGTTAAAGAAGAGAACTATGTATTTATGTATCCACATGCAGCAACACCGGCAATCATGGTTGATTTGCTAACGCCTGCAGGTAAAGATATTAAGCTTAAATCTGAAGATGGTGTTGAGTATATCTATAAAGGTGGCACTGGTTCAGAAGGGACAATTGTAGCATTTTCAGCTATCTGTGCACACCAATTAACGCATCCACAAAAAGCTATGACAATGTTCCAGTATGTACCCACTACAGGAAAAACATTAGCCTATGATAAAGCAGGTGTTTTTGTGTGTTCTTCACATCTAGCTGCTTACGATGCAAATCAAGGTGGTAAAGTACTGGGCGGACCTGCTAATCAGGGACTGGCTTCGATTATTTTAGAAATTGATGCGGATGACAATATTTGGGCTGTTGCCGTATTGGGACCTAATAAGTTTCAAGAGTTCTTTGACGCATTTAAACAAGAATTAAAAGCGGTTCATGGAAGAAGAGGTGCTAAAAAACTTGTAAAAGAAGAAGTAAAAGTAGAAAAACTTAAAAACTTTACGGCTGAAATGATTCAAGCCTAATCACGTACTATAAGGTATGATAAATCGTATCATACCTTATGGTTATCGACTCAGATAGCCATCTGTAGCTTTTAGTTACATCTCCAAAAAATTTCATTAATTCATTCAGTAAAATTGTAAATCTAAAAAAATTCTGTCATACTAGGATTACTTTATATTATATGAAGCGATAAAAAAATATACTTACATAGGAGACAGTATGGCAATGAATAGAAGAGATACATTTAAGTTAGCAGGTGTGGCAGCAGCTGCAGCAGCGTTACCAACTATGGCAACAGCAGGCGGGAAAAAATCAACAGCTAAAAAAACTGGTGGTAAATCAGTAGTAATCGTAGGTGGAGGCTTTGGTGGTCTGACTATGGCTAAAGCGCTTAGAAAAAAAGATAAATCACTTGAAGTAACAGTGATTGAAAAAAATAATATGTTTATGGCTTGTCCATTCTCAAATTCACTTTTAGGTGGACTTGACAATGTAACACTTGATACATTTGTAGGTGACTATTATCAGCCGTCAACTAAGCACGGATACACTTTTGTTCACGGTACAGTAACGGCTATTGACAGAAAAGCAAAAACAGTAGCAACAACTAACGGTGATTTTGCGTATGATATTCTTGTGCTTTCTCCGGGAATCGCTTATAATACTGCAAAACAATTTCCAAAATGGGATGAAGCTAAAGTCAGAGAAGTTGAACATGCATGTCCAGGAGGATTAATCCCAGGAAATGAGCACGTTGCACTTAAAAGACAACTTGATAATATGGATGATGGTAACGTAATCATTATACCACCTGCAAAAGGTAAATATAGATGTCCTCCAGCGCCATATGAAAGAACTGCAATGGTGGCTAACTTCATGAAAAATGAAGGGATCAAAGGAAAAGTTATCGTTCTAGATACTAGAAATGGTAAATTTGCAAAAGGTAAAGCGTTTAAAGAGTCTTGGAAGGATTTATTCTCAGATATCATTGAATATAAAGGTCTTACTGAAGTTATCGATATTGATACTAAAGCTAAAACAGTTACTTACAAAGAGTATAAAAATGCAGATGATCTAGAAGGTAAGACACAAACGACTAAATATGAAGTTTGTAACCTTATTCCTAACAATAAGTGTTCACCTGTTATTGCAATGGCTGGTCTTGAAACAAATGGTTCAGGTTATGCACTTATGGATGGTTATAGCTTTAAATCTAAATCAGATTCAAGTGTTTATGTATGTGGAGATGCTGTTGGACATGGTATTCCACCAAGTGGACAAACTGCTATCTGGGGTGCTCATAGAGCAGCTGGACAGATCGTTGATCAACTTAACGGTAAAGTGAATGATCCTAAAGCAGGTCTTCCAGCTAAAGCAGCAAACGTATGTTTCTCAATGGTTGGTGGTAAACCTGAAGAGGCGATCATGGTTACACATACATTCTCAGCAGACAAGTCTGGTGTGCTTAAAGGTAAAGGAAATGTTCCTAAGCCAAAAGATGGAAACGGTAAGTTTAGATCTAAAGGTACAGCGAAAGCTACTAGAGAGTGGTTTGGTGGTGTTATGAGAGAGATGTTCTCTTAATAGGTCAACGAATCAATACTTCGCACCCATCTACAATGATGGGTGCAGTAATCTTCAGAATTAATCTCTCTTACGTAAACATTTAAATCTAAGTACAAACTATTGAAATACTTAGCTATGCATGTTGTATGTATTTTAAAATAAAAAATAAAAAATAAAAAAGGAAATAAAATGAAAAAATTATTAGCGATCGCACTATTGGGTGCTGCATTATTTTCAACTTCTGCTGTAGCAGGAAATGTTGATATGGGACAAAAAGTATATGGAAAAAAACTGAAAGATTCTTGTGGTTATTCTGGTGTAAAGTTTACTGCAACATATACACCTGCTGAGTGGCAAAAATTTTATGATGACGGTAAATTAGTAGAAGAGATCAAAAGAATGTGTCCAAAGATCACAGAAATTAAAGATGCGTGGGTAGACCACCTTTTCTCATTTGTATATGAGTATGGAAAAGGTTCAGGAAATGAGCCAGCTTGCTAATAAGCGCTAAGCTCTTATAAGTACCCCTGTAATTTAATAAGCATACTGTAAAGCAACACTTCTCTTTGTGTTGCGGGTGCTTTCTTGATAATCAATTCACTCTCCAATAAATGCTCAAATATCTTCAACAGCGCAGCTGATTTTACACGCAAAGCCAATTGTGCTTTTTGTTCTTCTATCTGTTTTGGAAGTTTATATCCCAAAATTGCTGCTGAATCTACATGTCCATTAAGTTTGATATAGGCATGAAAGAGAAAGATCTGATTGACAAAATATTGTGTAGAACGTAGAAGTGATGCTTCATCTTCCCCCAGGTCCAGTAATTTTGTTATGGTATCCGTAATAGGCTTTTTATTAAAAAGATCTATGAGCAGTTGTTCTGTAGCCAGTGGAGCGGTAGAGTAAACAAGTCTGTCAATATCTTTAGAGGTGACTTTAGTCCCCAATATAGCAAGCTTGTCTAATTCATTGGCACAAAGGGCTAGGTTATTGTTAAGCACTAACATTAAATGCTGTAGTGCATAATGATCTATGTCCAGGTGTATTTTTTGTGCTTTTTGTTGTAGTGTAGCGATACCGTCACGAATATTAGGCTCAAAAAACCGTACCCAAACCCCACCTTTTTTATCTGTAAAAGCTGATTGCATACTTTTAGCATCTTTCGCTGCACCTGCATATCCGTATATAAAATAATTGTCTGCATTTTTGTTGGCAAGTGCTATGAGAATATCGAGTTCTTTTTTGGGTATTTTTTTCTCATGTTTTACGACTAAAAGATTTGTTCCGCCAAAAAGAGAGGTTTGGGAAAGAAAGTTTCTAGCCTGTTCTAAATTCCACTCATCATGGTAAAGAGAAAGCATACTCTCTTTTGCATCCGTTTGTTTGATATACATCTCTATATAGTAGTCGATAAGGTAGTCATTTTCTCCATAAAGTAAAACAGCTTTAGGAAAAGCTTGCTTTAACCGCTGGTCAAATTCTCTTTGGTACATTAAACAAGCTCCATTTCATCTTTACTCAATTTTTCTACAAGTTCAACCATGATGATGGCTTGAGGGATGTTTGCTTCGTTTATCTTTACTTTCACTTTGTCAAAGAGCATGACATCATCACCTTTAAGATGGACAGTGATGCCTTTAATGTCTCCATGAAGTACAGCTTTTGCACTTTCCCCCGCTTCTATGATCTCTGCTTCAAAGACTTCTTCTAAATGTTCCGCAGCCCATCTGGCAAACTTACGGTCTCTAAAGTCCCACTCTGCCTTGGTCGCTTCACGTTCAAGTTCAGAGACCCTTGCACAAAGCGGCTCTATGTTCCGCAAGAGGTAAGAAGCCTCTTCCTCATCCTCACGTAATTGTGTTTTGATAAGACGATGCAAGATAAGATCTGAGTATCTTCTGATAGGTGATGTGAAGTGAGAGTAATGAGAAAAACCCAACCCAAAGTGTCCTACATTGGTTGCAGCGTAAGCTGCACGGCGTAAAGACTTGATGACCATGGAATCTACTTCTGATGCCAGTCCCATTTTTTGGGCTTCTTTTTGTATGGAACGTATGAGACCTGGAGAGTCTTCATATTCTTCCACATAAAGACCAATAGCCGCCAACTCAGTAAGAAGTGCTTCTATTTTGGCAAGTTGTGGTGGCTCATGTATACGGAAAATACTGTCACCTTCTCCTGTAAAACGTTTGGCACTTGCCTGGTTCGCTAGAAGCATACACTCTTCTATGAGTGAGTGTGATGGTGTACCTGTTTCTATCGTGGTGTTTGTCAGAAGGTGCTCAGCATTGATGCTTAGCCTTGTCTCTTCAGATCTGAAGTCAAAACCATTTTTGAGTCTCTCTTCATGCAGTCTCACCGTGATCTTTTGTAAAGGAAGCAGCCAGGTCAGGATCTGGGCTACCACACCCGTCAGGTCAGTGATAGGATTTTCCAGTATGGTATCGATGTTTTCATAATTAAAACGGTGCTTGGAGTGGATAATAGCTTCAAAAAATTCTTCTTTTAAAGGACTAAGTGTATTTCTGTCTAGTGCTATTTTGGCCACAAAAGCCAGTCTGTCCACTTTGGGTTTCAGTGAACAGATATTTTCACTTAGTTCTCTTGGAAGCATAGGAAAAGATTTGTGTGGCAAGTAGGTGGTAAAACCTCTTTTTTTGGCCTCTTTGTCTATGTTGGTAAAGTAGGGAACATAATGACTTACATCGGCTATGGCTACATAAAGTGTATGGGCTTCCATGTCAAAATAAATGGCATCATCAAAATCTTTTGCAGTAACCGGGTCAATGGTACAAAAGTCAAGATGTGTGAGGTCAACACGATCTGGATGATCTTCTTTTATTACTTCACGTTCAACATCCAGTGCATCTGTGATACAAGGCTCTGGAAAAGCATCTTCTCTTTCATAAAGTGCAAGTGAGATCTTCTCATCTACTCTGGGATCGGCTAAATGACCAAATACTTCTAGCACTTGGTCATCATTGACATCCACTTTGAGTACGGTACCAAGTTTAAAAGCTTTCAAGTCCATACCCTTCATGACAGCATGGGTAGGTTCTCCTGTACGGATATTGAGTATCAGGAAATTATCCTGTTCATCTCTATGGGTATAGGCGATGGTGAAAAGGTGCGCTTTTGTGATAACAAGTTTGACTACACCACTGGCACGTCCTCGTCTTGCGATAACACGTTTCGCCACAACTACATCTCCGTGTTTTGCACCCCAAAGATGATCAGGTTCTACAAGCAGGTCTCTTTGCTCTTTGAATTCTGCTTCTACATAACCCCTGCCGTCTTTACCTAGGTAAAGTCTGCCTGCTCGATAGAGCGACTGTAGTTTCCACAGTCTTGTACCATCATCCTGTGTTTGTTCTTCTATGGCACTCAATTGCTGTAATGCCTGAAAACTGTTTTGGTCTTCTTGCTCGATATCTGAAATGAGACAACCGTTAGTAATTTGTATAGCAAATGGACTCATCTAAAGCCTTTTGCTTTAGATGAGGTGAATAGTAAATAGTAAATAGTAAATAGTGATTGTATAGTTGTTATCTTCATAAGAATGATTATAGCAGATTAGTGTTTTAAAGCCTCTAATCTTTCTATGCGAGATTCTGTACTTGGGTGGGTAGAAAAAAGTTGTTTGAGTGACATATCTTTACCTGTAAAAGGGTTGATGATGAACATATGTGCTGTTTGCGGGTCTGCATCACGCATCACTGTGCCTCTGGCATAAGAGTCTAACTTTGCCAAGGCACTTTGCAGCCACTCTGGATGACCGGTCATCTTTGCAGCTCCTGCATCTGCCATAAACTCACGGTTTCTACTTACGGTCATTTGTATGATACTCGCAGCCATAGGCATGATCAACATAAGGGCAATGGTGACAAGAATATTGGGTCTGTCCCGTCCACCGCCAAAGAACATTCCAAACTGTGCAAGCATCGCTATCGCTCCTGCGATGGTAGCTGTAACAGTACCAATGAGCATATCATAGTGTTTGATGTGACTGAGTTCATGGGCGATGACAGCTTCTATTTCTTCGTCTGTCATGAGTTTAAGCAGTCCTTCTGTGACAGCAACAGCTGCATTTTCATAGTTACGTCCTGTTGCAAATGCATTGGGCTGTTCTTCCGGTATGATGTAGATCGCTGGCATAGGTAAGCCAGCACGATGCGTCAGTCTTTCTACGATCTCATAGACTCCTGTTGCCGAGTTATGGTCTACAGGTATGGCGTGGTAATGTTTGAGTACTTGGGTATCACTATAGTAGTATGCATAAAAGTTCATCCCCGCAGCAGCGATGAAAGCGATGATCATCCCAGTCTGTCCGGCGATCATCTCACCAAACCAGATGAAGAGTAAAGTAAGCCCGGTCATGAGGGCATAGGTTTTGAATTGTTCCATAAGGTAATCCTTTTTATTTTTACTATATGATGTAAATACAAACAGAAAGTTAATATAGACAAAGTAAAGGTATAAAATGAAAATCATTTTAGTATGCATGATATTACCATATCTAGCATTTGGAAAATTTGAAGCGACTATAAAACCTATCAATCAATACATAAAACAGCGAATGATAGAAGGAAAATCATGGCGTAAGTCTTGTCCTGTACCTATAAAAGATCTTCGTTATATCCGTGTTAAACATCGCAATTTTTATCGTTCAGAAAAAATGGGAGAGATCATTGTGCATAAAGATGTGGCTGATGAAGTAGTAGAGATATTTAGAGAACTCTACAAAATCAAATATCCTATACGGCAAATGCGATTAGTGAGTGATTTTAGAGGAAGTGACTGGCAGTCCATAGAAGCAGATAATACTTCAGCCTTTAACTGTCGTAAAGCAACAGGGAGTAAAAAGTGGTCCAAACACTCTTACGGGAAAGCCATAGATATTAACCCCATAGAAAACCCCTATATCTCAAGAAAAGGCTACATTTCTCATAAGAAATCTTTGTTTTATAAAAAAAGAGAACATAAAAAGTCTACCTATGCAGATAAAGCAGTTTTAGTTAAAGGTGACAAAGCGATACAGATATTTGAAAAATATGGTTGGATCTGGGGTGGTGACTGGTCTGGAGTGAAAGATTATCAGCATTTTTCGAAGTAGAAAAATACAGAAATATAAAGAGGAGTAAAAATGGAAAATTATTTTGATAAAGAGTTTGATTTAAGATATTTTGAAATGAATAAATCGGGTGAAGCCTCACCTATAACTATGTTGACCTTACTGCAGGAGACAGCTGCTGATCATTGTGACTCTGTTGGTCATAGTCTGTTTTCGCTTATGTCTGAGGGACTTGGATGGGTATTGCTTTCCGGTGTGATGCAGATGGATCGTTATCCCAAATATAAAGAGAAGATCATCATTAGAACGTGGATATCAAAGTATTATGCTATTAGAGGCTTTAGAGAAAATATCATTTATGATGAAAACTATAATATCATCGGAAGAGCCAAAGGTTTATGGGTCTTTTATGATATAGAGAAGAGAAGACCTACCAAGATACATAAGGATTTTAAAGAGAGATGGTCATCTTCTGAAGAGGTGTGTCTGGAACATGATATAACCAATAAAATAGAAGCCATTGATTCTGCTGAATCTATGAAAGAGTTCAAAGTCAATATGTATGATATGGATACCAATAAACATGTAAACAATATTAGATATTTACAATGGCTAATGGAATCCATTCCAGAAGATATCATAGACAATTACTATCTATATTCCATTGATGGACGTTTTATTTCAGAGGCTCAATATGGTGATGTGATCGTATCTTTAACCAAGAAGGATAGTGAGGAAAATTCTTTTGTGCATACGATACACGTTAAAGGTGATAATAAAGTATGCGCAACAGGTAAAACAGTATGGAGAAAAATAGAGAAGTAATATGTTTTCCTCGTTACATAAATTATTTATTCGTTTTACGGATAGACAAGGATTCCTTTATTTTGTTACTATGGTGGCACTATATAAATATAAAGGAAAACAATGAAAAGAATAGGACAAATAGTAGCGATATCTTTATCGATTTTAATTTTATCAGGATGTATGGCTAAAATGAAACTAGCCAAAGAAGGTGCAGAATATGTATCGGAACAAATTGATTAATTAGGTCAAAGTCGAAAGAACCTCTATGTATGAGGACCAATATATGAATATCTTTGGAACCTTTCCTCGTTACACCTCTCCTGAGGTGTAATGTACGCATACCCTAATATTGACTATGTATTCCACCTCAGGAGAGGTGGAACAAGAGTGATAAAACTATTTCTTAAAAACATTCCCCAACATTCCTTTAATAGCCCCTTGCAAGTCAGCAGGGTAGATGACAAATTTCGAGTTTGGACTTTCTGAGATCTTTTCTAGTGAGTTGATGTATCGGTCTCCGAGTAAGAACATGGCAGGGAGTTCTTTGTCCTGAATGTTGTCGCTTATCATTCTGATGGCTTCGGCCGATGCGTTAGCTAATGCTATTTGTGCCTGTGCTTCTCTTTTTGCAGCTTCAAGTTTACCATCAGCTTCCAAGATAGCAGCATTTTTGTTACCTTCAGCTGTCGTTTCAATGGCTCTTCTTTCTCTTTCTGCTGCAGCTTGTCTCTCCATGGAGTCTTGCATGGAAGCAGAGGGAGAAATATCTTGTATCTCTACAGATTTTACAGTCACACCCCAGTCCGCAACATCATCAACTATCTGATCTTTGAGGCGTTTTTTTATGTTCTCACGGTTTGAAAGTGCTTCATCGAGTGTCATCTCACCCAAAATGGAACGAAGGGTAGTCATGACCAGTTGCTGAATAGCCAGTCTAAAATCTTCTATACCATAGAGGGCATCTCTAGGGTTAGTGACACGAATGAAGGCTACGGCATTGGTTAAGATGACGGCATTATCCCGTGTAATTACCTCTTGTTGAGGTATGTCTAAGATGATATCTCTGGTTGTGATCTTTTGACGTACTGCTTCTATATATGGCACGATGATGTTGAGTCCGGGGTTCAGTGTACGAGAAAATTTCCCAAGTCTCTCTACGACCCACTCTTCACCCTGAGGAACAATGTTAATACCTTTATAGAGTGTGACAATGACCCCAATGACTAATATAACAACAATATTTAATGCTTCCATGATATTTCCTTAAAATGTTTAGATGGGCTTAACTTCTATGAGTTGACCGTTGATCTGTACAATCTGTACGCGGGTTTTTTTGTTTATATCTACTTTAGCTGTGGCATGCCAAGAGGTGTTGCCAAGAACGGGTGCATCGAAGGTGACTTTCCCTCTACTGTGTGGCTGTATATCTTCCATGACTATGCCTAGTGTATCTAGTCGGTAGTTTGACTGTCCACTGTCAGTAAGGGGAGGTTCCCTAAACCATTTAAACCAAGCGGTAATGGCAAGAATGGAAAATATCATCCAAATACTGAGTTCCACAGTAAATGAAGTACTCATTATGCTATCTATAATACCTACGATAATGGCAGCAAGACCAAGACCTAACATAAAGAATGTACCGGTATTCATCTCTAAAATCAATAAAACAATACCAAAGACAATCCAGTGCCACCATAAGACAGTTTCATTGAGAACTGCAATCATCAATACTCCTTCATTTCCATATTTCATATAGTAATTTATTATATCATAAAAGATTCATGGTAAAATCTATGGTGAGAGACTTATCTTAATAAGTATAATTTAGGTATAATCGCGAAAATTTTCAATTCATGAAGGATAATACATGTCAACTTTAAATGTATATTATGACAAAGATTGTGATATCAATATCATCAAATCTAAAACAGTAGCAATGATCGGTTTCGGTTCACAAGGGCACGCACACGCAGAAAACCTTAGAGATTCTGGTGTAACTGTAGTTGTAGGTCTTAGAAAAAATGGTTCTTCATGGGCTAAAGCAGAAGCAAAAGGTTTTGAAACACTTACTGTAGCAGATGCAACAGCAAAAGCTGATCTAGTTATGATCCTTCTTCCAGATGAAAATCAAGCTGAGATTTATACTAACGAAATTGCACCAAACCTAAAATCTGGTGCAACTATTGCATTTGGTCACGGTTTCAACATCCA
>JAUVCL010000154.1 GCA_030595845.1 Campylobacterota bacterium | reverse complement strand
CAGTGACATAGACTTTATTGTTAACTACAAGATGTATTATCTGAATGAAGAAGCAGGCAGATATACTCACCATGCTATGGTCTCATTAGAGACTGAATTGATTAATAATCTTGATCTTGATATCTCAGTTTTTTGGGACCGAACAGAAGAGCCGATGGCTTTTGCTGATGGGACAAGACCTGAACAGAATGATCTTAAAACGATGATAGGGGTTGGATACGCTTACTGAGAGTGATGCGTGTCTTACGTAGTAAAAGAATCTGTTGTATGTCTTAGGAAGGTTATCTCTTATATCGATCTTGATACCTCTGCTATTGCAATCTTAAACTGAGCACCCCCATCTCTATTTTCAACAATGATATTTCCATTTAGATGCTTTTCAACAATGATCTTCGTCATATAAAGGCCCAGCCCTGTTCCATTTTTTTTATCTTTTGTTGAAAAATAGGGATCAAATATTTTATCCATGATATCCAGAGGCACACCACCACCATTATCACCAATAGTCAAAATGGCAATATCCTCTTGTCTTTTTAAGTTTAATCGTAATCTTTTGTTGACTACGTCCCGCTCCAGAAGAACATCTTTTGCATTGTTTATAATATTGATCAATGCCTGCCCCAATTTACTTGGAGCACCCTGTGAATATACCTTTTGCTCATCTGTATACTCGATGACCAAACCTAGCTCTCTATAGATCGGTGCTAACATATCTATCGTCTGTATGATCACATCGTTGACACAGTACTCTACACTCTCGGCCCTTGGTTTAAAAAAGTCTCTAAAGTCTTCAATAGTATGTGACATCTGCTGTATCTGTCTATTTGTATTCTCTTTAAAGTAGTCTATAGTCTTAGTGTTTAGTCTCTTTTCTTGGTAATTCAGGATGACCGTCTGGTTTAGCATCGCCAAGTTGTTTAGAGGCTGTCTCCACTGATGGGCGATCATACTGATCATCTCTCCCATTTGAGCAAGACGATTTTGGTGCAACATAGCAAGTTCTTGATCTCTGTTCTTTTCCACCTCTTGCGCTACTTTTTTCTCAAGATGATGATTGAGTTCATCAAGCTCTTTTGTTTGCTCTTGTATCGCATGCTCAAGTCTGATCTGAGCTTGAATCTCAATATTGATCTTTTCATCTTTTAACATCTTTACTCTATATGCCAGTGCCAAAGAAAAAAGAACAGCTTCATAGACACTCCCAACCAAAGGAGCATAGTTAACTAACTTGCTATAAGGAAATAGATCGATAGTCATCAATAGATAGGGCAGTAGCATAATAAAATATACTAATTGCGCTTGAATATAAAAAAATGCGATTTTATTGCCTAAACGGTAACTTTTTAGTGCCATCCAAAAAAGCAGTGAGATTATGATGAGGCCCACGGTGTTTACGATATAGATAATAAGCACAGGATCATAAAAATTGAGCAAGAGAGAGAGGCTCATAGTCCATATACTTACATACAAAACTCTATCCAGTACCGGCATATAACGCTTTGTCAAGAGAAGGGCTCGGCTAAAGAGCATTATAAAGATTAAAAAGAGTGCAGTAGTGTTAGCTGCAAGCGTGTAAAATGCATCTCCCCATAGTGTTGTAAATGGGAAATAGCCCTCGGACATCATAAACCAAGTCACAGACGCACCAATATAAAGGACATAGTATAGATAGACCTTTTCTCTGATCGAAGTAAAGAGAAAAAAGTTATATAAGACCAAGATAAGGATACCGCCATAGGCGAGTCCAAGAAGTTGAGACTTTTGTAGATCTGACTTTACAAGTGCTCTTTCATCCGTAATAGTTAACGCAGTAAAAAGTGTGGTTATATGTCGCATACGAAAGTAAAGTGTTTTTCTCTCTTTGGCATTAAGATGAAGTGGAAACCTTGTCGTTGTACTCTGTATGATCCTATCTTGAAAGCGTAAGCCGTTTCCACCCCTATAGAGTACTGTCTTATCTGATGAGAGAATATAAAGGTCAACCTCATATACAAGTTTTCCTGCGTCCACAATTGTTTCAACGGGCCTGTTCGTCGCATTGTATATCTCAACTCTATACCAGAAAGTTGACGAAGTGTAACCCTCTGAAATGAAGTTAGAGGCTTCGCTAAAATCTAAGACCTTTTGTATCTGTTCTATATCCAAAGATGATGTTCTGTCTTCATACCTCTGCACCGGAAAATCATCAAAGGTATGTTGCTTTTTATCAATAGTCAAAAGGGGCGCAGACAACAACAAGGAGCTGGTAATAAACCATAAAATAATAATTTGCATATACTACCTATCTGTTCAAAGTCTTATTGACATGATGTAAAAAGAGCTAGAGGCTGACAGTGTTGTGATTCTGAGGATTGATCAGTCTGTAGCCAAGACCATACTCTGTCTTGAGGTACTGAGGCTTGCTGCTGTCCTTTTCTATCTTTCTTCTAATGTTTTTTATATGGTTGTCAAGCAGTCTGTGTGAGCCTATAGAGGCTACAGACTCTGTTAGCATCTCTCTTGAGACCATTTTTTCGGCATGGTCTATAAGAAAGGAGAGAATATCAAACTCGACGCCCGTTAAGGTCAAGGTGTTCTTTTGAAAGAGGATCTGATCGTTTTTAATTGTAAAAAGGTTCTCTGTTTCAGCTATAGACACTATGTTCTCATTTCGACTCAAAAGTGCCCATATCCTAGCCTCGAGCTCTAAAAAATCAACCGGTTTGACGACGTAGTCATTGGCTCCAAACTTAAATGCTTTTATTTTAATGTCTGTTTCACTATAAGCACTTATGACGATAGTTGGAACAGCAATAGATGTTTTTATGTTACTGAGAAGTTCAAAGCCACTATAGTCAGGCAGACTAAGGTCAAGCAGTAACATGTTGTATTTGTCCAGTCTCAGATGTGAAATAGCATCTGAGATCGTAAAAACAGGTGTAACTGAGAAACCTTTGCCTTCTAAGAACTCTTTCATTAAGTATGAGGCGATCTCATCATCTTCTACAAGCAGTATTTTGGTTTTTGATAGCACTAACGCACCTTGGTTGAAATTTTCAGTTCTTAGAATTATAATGTATATTGTTTTAATGTATTGAATTTTCAACACTAGCAGTGCTAATATCATCAAAAATATCGTTCATAAACAACAGCTGAATATTGTTGTTGTACAATTGAGAAAAATAGGGGAGATCAAAATGAAAAATATCTCTTATCTTTTGAAATTTTACTGTTCTTAAAAGGTGAAAACACTAATGCTAAAAAACATATTTATTATTTTATCTCTATTCTTCACGCTTATACATGCAAAAGAGTCAAACATCGATCTAACACAAGATGAGTTGAATTTTATAAAGAATCATCCACATATTGTTTTGGGTTCCAGTAGTGAGTTTAGCCCTTATGTAATCGTTGAACAAGATGGAAAGATCATAGGGTTTGATGTTGATGTTCTAAATGAGATCAACCATTTAACAGGGATGGATTTCAGCTTAAAAGTTGGAAACTGGAAACAGATACAAGATGAAGCTAAAAGCAGTGCTATCGATGGACTCAGCACAGTAATAGTCACAAAAGAGAGAGGCAAGTATCTTAACTTTTCTGATGTGTATACCTCTGTGCCAATAATGGTTATTACACATATCGACAATATATCTATGAAAACACTTCAAGATCTAGATGGAAAGAAAATAGCCATTGTGAAAAGTATTGTCATAAATCAAGAGGCTGCACATACATTTAAGAACTCAACTATTTTAGAATATGACAGTACTATAGATGTGATGAATAGTGTGATCACTGGTGAAGCTGATGCGATGTTTGGAATCAGTTCACTTTTATATACAAGTAACACACAAGGTACATCATACTTGAAAATGGCTATGCCTTTAGGTTCTAAACTTGACCTGGTATTTGCTGTAAATAAAAAGTTTCCTTTAGCTGCAATTATTATAAATAAAGCTTTAAAAGAGATTGGTCAAAATAAGCTATTGAAACTTCAATATAAGTGGTTTTTGATACATAAAAATGAAGTAGATACTGACCTGACTCAAGAGGAAAAAGCATATTTGAAAGAAAACAGTATCACCTATGCAGGTGACCCGAACTGGCTTCCTTTTGAAGCTTTTGATGAAAATGGAAACTACATCGGTATCATATCTGAACATATAGAGATACTGGAAAACCGACTCAATAAAAAGTTTGATAAAATCATCACAAAAAACTGGCTGGATACTTTAGCATTATCAGAAAAAAGAGGTGTTGATATTATCTCCGGTGATGCAGCCGATGTAGTTTTGAGTAAAAACTATAAGGCTATTGATACCTATATCAAAAACCCTCTTATTATTGTGACACGAGAAGAACAGCCGTATATAGATGACCTAAATTATCTAAAAGATAAAAAAATAGCATTTGTAGATGGTTATGGTTACTCTGCTGATATTTTTAAAAAATATCCTGATATAAAATTTATAGAGTGTGATACGCCACAATCTGGACTTTTAGGTGTTAAAATAGGTCAATATGATGCTTTTATAGGTACTTTGGCGATAGCTGATTACACTATAATTCAAATGGGGATAGAAGATATCAAGATCGCAGGGCAGATAGGTATTGTAATGAACTTAACCCTTTTTGTTGACAGAGATAAACCGCTTTTATACTCCATTATCAATAAATCCATCAAAACTATTTCAAAAGAAAAACAGCATGAGATCATCTCTAAATGGAGAAGTCCCAAAGTAAAAAATGTGATCGACTACACTTTGGTGTGGCAGAT
>JAUVCL010000094.1 GCA_030595845.1 Campylobacterota bacterium | reverse complement strand
TCTACTAAAATAAGGACGATCTCTGACACCATCCTTACTGTACCCAATCATAATATTACCAGTGAAATGATAGAGAATTACAGTGCACGTGAAGCGATGTGGGTTGATACAGAATTTTTCCTCAGTCTAAATACTCCCAAGTTATTGTTAGATACAATAGATAAAGAGCTTACAGCATTTTTAAAACAGAATAAAAGTGTTGATAGTCATAAAATAATTCTTACAGGAGTCAATGATTATACGAAAAGAGGTATCTCTTTTGGTGTAAGCTTTTTTGTAAAATCCTCTACTGAGATGGAATATAGTGACTTGAGACACCGTATGATCACAGAGCTGGCAGATATCATTAAAAAACATGACATTGAACTTATTATGGTCAGACAAGACTACAATGAGATAGAAGAAGAATCAAAGAAAACGAATTAAGCTTTAAAAGGAGTGCCTGATCGAATCTACATCTATACAATGGCTTTACGGGTATTTACTTATTGTAGTAGGGGGGTTACTTCTCTTTTTTGCTATTACACATATTTTGTACCAAAAGCGATCCCCTACAAGTATGATGTCATGGATGCTGGCCATTATTTTTATGCCTTTTTTAACGGTACCCATATACTTTCTTATAGGTATACGAAAAAGAGAGAATAAATATACAAAAAGTACTTTCAAACTGCATGAAACCCATCCTGATCATCAGTATATATCTCTCAAAACGCATAATCCATTGAGCAGTCTTTTGGAAAAAAATGGTATTCCATCTGCAACAAAAGGAAATCATTATGAATTGATCACCTCTGATACACAAGCGTATGAACGATTGATGGAAGAGATAGAAAAGGCAAAAGAATCTATAGCCTTTGCAACCTATGTTTTCTCTAATGATGTGACAACAAAAAAGATCTTGCAAGCATTAACCCAAAAAGCAGCCCAGGGTGTACAAGTACAGTTACTCCTTGATGTTGTAGGTTCAATGGGATCATATATATGGCAAAAGAATTTTCAAGCACTACGTGATGCAGGGGGAGAGGTGGCATTTTTTATTCCTATTTTAAGTCGGCCTTTTCAGAGTTATATCAATCTGAGAAATCATCGTAAAATTTATCTTTTTGATGGACAAAGGTTATTGAGTGGTGGGATGAATCTGAGTGATGAGTATTTGGGTGAAAAGAGTGAAAGAAAACGCTGGGAAGATGTTCTTTATTATTTGGAAGGCCCCGCTGTTTTTAGTTTTTATCAGGTTTTTCACAATGACTGGAACTATGCAAAAGGTCTTGATGATAAGCTTGAGTTTTCATTTCCTACGGAAACAGTAGTAGCAACAGGAGAGAGTATAGTTCAGGTCGTACCCTCTGGTCCAGATATTCCTACTGATGCACTTTATGAGGCATTACTTGCAACGATATATGGGTGTAAAAAACGTATTTGGATCGTGACACCTTATTTTGTACCCGATGAAAATATCGTACAGGCTCTGATCATAGCGAAACATAAAGGTGTGGATGTAAAGCTGATCACACCCAAACATTCTGACAATTTGATAGCAGATCTTGGAAGAAGTACTTATATGCGTGAACTCGATGCCATAGGGGTGGATGTTCTCTTATATGAGGGAGAGATGTTACATGCAAAAGCGATCCTTTTTGATGATCTTGGCGGTATGGTCGGTTCTGTCAATATAGATAACCGTAGTCTTTTTTTGAACTATGAGATCGTGACATTTGCCTACTCTGTAGAGTTTATTGAGAGTATAGAATCATGGATGAAAGAACTGATGAAAAGTTCCACAAAAGGAATGAAAGAACCTGGTAAAGTACGTGAAGCTGTGGAAAATATGATGAAAGTGTTTGCACCACTACTCTGATGTTCAAGCCTTCTCTTCTTCATCACTCATCCTGTGGTAATAATAGTTGTACTCATGTTCCAGATACCTTTGGTCTGCTTTGCTGGAATGTGTATAAAAATAATCAAAACAACCCTCGATTTCAACAATTCCTACAGAGTGAATCTCACAAAAGAAATGTTGACTTTATGCTCTTCCAAGAAGCTGCTTTTCAGGATGATCATACTTTTGAATTGGCTCATTATTCTTATGATGGTGCAGCAAATTTAGAGTTTAGAAAGAAATTTTATGGGGTATTGACAGCGAGCAAGGTAGAGTCAGATGATGCGAAGGCCTATCTTTCTGAAGGCAGAGAGAGTCTATTGGGACCACATAAAAGCCTATTGCAGAGTTACTATAGTTTTGAAGATGGAAGTTCTTTACTTATCTTGAATGTTCATGCGATAAATTTTCGGGAAAACCAACGATACAGTAAAGAGTTGGAGCGATTTCTTCATTTACTCAAAGAACATAAAGGGCCTATGATCCTTGCGGGGGACTTTAACAGTTGGAACAGAAAACGCATGGATAAACTTTTAAAGATCACGCAAGAACTCTCCCTCAGATCAGTAGCATTTGAAAAAACAGGGAAGGTTAAGTCTTTTATGGGGAAAGAGCTTGATTTTGTTTTTTACCGTGAGTTGGAGTTAGTAGAAGCAGAGGTGATGGATGATCATAAACTCTCTGATCATAATCCTCTGTTTGTACGCTTTAAAAGAGAAACCTAAATAACATAATAGACATTACTGTATACTTTCCCCTAAATATACCACACTTCAAAGAGACGTAAAGAGAGAAATATAATGTCATTTAAAACACTACAGTTATCTGAACCCATACAAAAAGCTTTAGAAGATCATAACTATCATGAAGCAACAGCGATTCAAAAAAAAGTTATCCCCCTTGTACTTGATAAACAGGATGTGATGGCTAAAGCGCAGACAGGTTCGGGGAAGAGTGCTTCTTTTGTGTTACCTATCTTGGAGTTGTGGTCCCAAAACATTCCAGAGGGTAAGGCGAAGATAAAGGTTTTGGTACTAACTCCTACACGAGAACTTACACTTCAGGTGGCAGAGTACTTTACGACGTTTGGAAAGTATCTGGCTCTTAAACCTAAAGTGGTCTCAGTCATCGGTGGAGAAAGCATCGGTGATCAGCTCTATGCCATACAAAAAGGCTGTGATATCCTTGTGGCCACATCTGGTCGTTTTTTAGATGTACTTTCAAAGAAGCAGATGAATCTTTCACATATAGAGTACTTGGTGCTTGATGAGGCAGATAAGATGCTAAACCTTGGCTTTGCAGAAGAACTTGACCATATACTTGAAGCCATACCTTCACAACGTCAAAACCTCTTATTTTCTGCGACCTATCCTCAAAAAATGCTTGACATTGCTAGCAAGATCACTACAAATCCTGTAGAAGTAAGTGTTGAAGGTGAGACAGAGACCGTTGAGAAAATAGTCCAAAGAGTGATAGAAGTAAATCCTGAAAATAGAGGACCTCTGCTAAGAGCACTTATGAAAAAAGAGAAATGGAAGTCTGTATTGGTCTTTATGGCAAATAAAAGAGCCACAGACAATATCGCTGAGAAATTTAGGAAACGTGGGTATTTGGCTGAGTCTTTTCATGGTGATCTCACACAAGAGGACCGTAACCACACGCTTAAAGAGTTCAAAAAGAAAAAGATACAGATACTTTTTGCCACTGACCTAGTTTCCCGTGGACTTGATATAGATGATATCTCTTGTGTCATCAACTATGATCTGCCACGTTCTCCTGCAGACTACATACACCGTATCGGTCGTACAGGACGTGCTGGGAAAGCTGGGTTAGCTGTGACATTTATAGGACATGAAGAACAGGCACATTTTAAAGTCATAGAAAAACGCTCTGGTATAAAGTTGCTTAGAGAACAGATAGAAGGCTTTGAACTTAAAGGTGAAGCTCCTAAAAAAGTCAAAGGCCCTGCACCAGTTAAAGGAAAGAAAAAAAGTAAGAAAGATAAGCTTAGAGAACAACAGGCACTTAAAGATGCTAAGCGTTAGTCCTGATAATCTTTGAATAAACGAAAAAAGAATAAATAAATATTTTAAATTTTACTTATTTCGTAAATCGGATACACATGCATAAATTTTTTTGATATAATGATTTATCATTATTAAAAAAGGAAGAAAATGAACAATCTTGTAGAACGAGAAGAGAAGGTAAAAGTTGCGATAGAGATCGCTATTAAGGTAGGTCTGTTGGCATTGGTACTATATATTACCTTTTTGATTGCAAAACCATTTATTGCGATTACAGTTTGGGGTATCATTATCGCTGTGGCACTTTCTCCACTTATCAATAGTCTGGAAAAACGTCTTGGAAATCGTAAAAAAGTGATCATCGGATTTACTGTAGCAATGGTTGCCGCACTTTTAATTCCTACTTATATGCTCTCAGGAAGCCTCATTGAGTCTTCAACAAATGTTGCACAAGCTATGAAAGAAGGAAGTTTCACTATTCATCCTCCTACGCAAGAGGTAAAAGAGTGGCCAGTTATTGGTAAAAAAGCTTATGCCTTTTGGGACGCTGCTTCGCATAACTTAAGAAAAACGTTAGAACCTTTTAAAGAGAATATTAAAGAAATGGCAGGTTCTATTTTCTCAGCATTAGGGTCTGGGCTTAGTACGATCTTTATGTTAATTGGTTCGTTGATCATCGCGGCAGTATTTCTCATAGGTAGAGACGGGGCTGTGAAGTTTTATCAAAATATCTTACGTCGTATTGTAGGAGATAAAGGTGAAGAGTGGGCAGTACTCTCTACCCTTACTGTACGTTCGGTGGTGACAGGTGTAATTGGTGTTGCTGTTATCCAAGCTACACTTGCACTTATAGGATTAGGATTAATGGGTGTACCATTCGCGGCACTTTGGGGCATTATTATTATGTTCTTAACGATTATTCAAGTACCTGCGCTTATCGTTATCGGGCCGATCATTGCGTATGTATTTTCTCAGGGTTCAGGTACCGCTGAAATTGTATTTGCTATCTACATGTTGATTGTAGGTGCATCTGATGGTGTGCTTAAACCAATGTTGATGGGTAGAGGTGTTGATGTCCCTATGCTTGTTATCTTGATCGGTGCAATCGGTGGTATGATGCTTATGGGAATGATAGGACTCTTTATAGGAGCTGTTATTTTTGCTTTAGCCTATACACTTTTTGGACTTTGGATGGCTGAAGTTGAAGTTGAAGAAAAAACAGAGGCTAAATAAGTTTAGACTTTACAAAAAGCCCTTTTGGGCTTTTTACAACTAGATCAGGACACCTCTTAAAACCCTTGATGTATACGAATAAGGTTTTCAGAGTTGCCCCTTCTTAATTAATTATAATAATGGAACATATATGAAGCAAATCACTAATCAAAATAATTTCGTTTATCTCTTCTTCTCACTGATCATATTTCTTTTTTCTGCCGCGGTAGTTGTAGAGTTTCCTGATGGCTTAGGTGAAGATATCTTTTCTGCAGTAACAGTACTTATGCTTCTAGTAAGTATCAAAAGTTTAAAAACTGAGAGAAGCTGGACAGGAGCAGTTTATGCTTTGATAGCTGTGTTTGTTATATTTACTGTCTTTGGTAAATTTGTTGATCATAAAGTTACTGTATATCTCATTTTGATTACTTTACTGATCTTTTTTATCGGTTCTTTTTCAAACGCAGCTAAACAGGTACTTTTTGTTGGAGATATTGATGGTAATAAGATCATTGGTTCACTAAGCCTTTATATACTTTTAGGTTTGATCTGGACGATGATATATCTGTTACTATTAGCCATGGATCCTTCTGCTTTTTCTGGTATTGAAGCAGCAAATTGGCAACAGGGCTTTGCACGTGTAGCCTATTATAGTTTTGTGACATTAACGACATTGGGGTATGGTGATGTTCTTCCTACTAATCATGTGGCTGAGTTTTTTGTTTATATGGAAGCAATCATCGGTGTGTTTTATATGGCAATCATTGTCTCTAGTCTGATCTCTTTACGTCTTTCAGCAATGCAAGATGAGAAGCAGGGCAAATAGTTGAAAGAAACGACTCAGGAAAGAAAACCATCTCTCTCTGAGCTATTGGGTAGATTATTGTCCTTCTCCCCTTCAGATAAACTCAAGTTCTCTATTAAAGCCTCTTTAAGTATGGCTTTGGCGTATTTGATCCCTATTTCTCAAGGATGGGCACAGGCATCAACTGCTGCCATTACAGTTATGCTCATCGCAGCGATGGGTTCTGTGAGCGAATCTGTATTTAAAGGTGCTATGCGGGTGATAGGCACAATTGTAGGTGCTATTATCGGTATGACACTGATCGCTATTTTTCCACAGGACAGGTTCTTCTTTCTCATTTCTTTATCTCTTTTAGTAGCTATCCCACTCTATTTAGTTCGTGCCTATAAAGGGGATGCGAGTATTTTTATGTTGACCGCAATGACCATGATGATGGTCTTTAAAAGTGGTGAAGTAGATGATGTTTTTCTCTTTGGGTTAGACAAAACCTATATGACCATTTTTGGTATTGCGGTTTATTCTCTTGTGGGCGTTTTTTTGTGGCCCGTAAGTATGGAAGACACAACAACACAAAATGCTCTTGAACTCTCTAAGACACAGTCTCAACTTTTTTTAGACAGAGATGCGTTGAAAGAAGAACGTAAAAAATCTTTCACTGCATTATTACAGAAAGAAGCGTTACTTGAAACATCTACGATGGATACAGGTACGGCTTCTATAGACATGCAGCAGTGGCACAGTATGATACATAATTATAAAAACATCAATGCCAATCTTACGTTGCTCTCTATGCATGATAAAGAAGCATATGCAGAGAAGTTGAATCTCTATATATCCAATTATGAAACCTTAGAGAATAATATTACGTTTCTGTTTAACGAGATTGCACTTGCGTGGGAAGATCAGAAAGAGATCACTATACCTGAAGTGATCATGCCAGACTATCACTCTGAGAAAATCAAAGAGCTATCTCATCTTGATAGGGCTTCACTTATCACTACTATTCAAGATCTGAAAAAACTTCATGATGAGTTACGAACCTTGGCAACAAAGTTAAATCGTATACATAGTCCTCTTCCTACGTATTTTGACAGTGAAGAGCTGCCTCCAAACAAACGATTTATTTGGGGTGATGTAGAGCATTTAAAAGGTGTTTTAGTTACGTTTATTATATTTTGGGCAGCCACTTTCTTTTGGATGACGATGAACCCTCCTGGCGGTTTTATGATCGTAGCTTTAGCGACGGGTCTGAGTGTTTTAACAACATTTTCGCCTTTAAAACCCTCTATACTTATCATTATCTTTTCTTTCTCTTTTGTCTTTGCAACGATAATGTATGTGGCTGTCTTGCCTCATTTACATTACGGATGGGAATTGGGACTCTTTATTTTTATTTATAGCTTTATCTCTTTTCACTTTATCAATCCTAAGGTAAGTATTTTCTTTTTACTGGGTCTCTTCACGTTAAATATCATGAGTCCTATGTATTATAATTTTAGTCTGTTTCTTTCTATTTTATTGATGTTCTATCTTTTTTTAATGTTGTTACATATTTTTTATTTTTTCCCTTATTCAACCAGACCTGAACACCTTTTTATGGATATAAAAAATCGTTTTTTCAAACTCAG
>JAUVCL010000062.1 GCA_030595845.1 Campylobacterota bacterium | reverse complement strand
CATCGATGTAGAGCTCTGCCCAGGCATGTGCATTTTTTTCTTTCACTGCCAGATAGTTTTTTAATCCATTGGAAGGATCAGCTTTATAACCTGTAACGATACGCGCAGGAATCCCCGCCATGCGTGCCATGGTGACAAAAGAAGAAGCAAAATGAACACAGTACCCACGATGGGTATCAAAAAGAAAACTGTCCGTGGTATGGTTAATGTCAAGGGCATCGGGTTTTAATGTATAAGTGAGATCTCGTGCCTTAAAAAAATGCTTGAGTGCTTCTGCTCTTTTTGGTATGGAAACATAGGTTTCTTTTATTTTTTGTGCTTCTAAATATGTTTGTGGATTATGTTTAGGGTCAAAATCGGAAGCTGCTTCTAGGGTTTTTTTATCTAAAAGGTCATGAAAACGCGGACTGAGTGAAGAACTGGCTTCATAATGTAAAGGCTCTTTTATGGGCTTTTTGACTATCGTAATCAGATCACGGTCAAGTGTAGAATCTGCTATCCATCTTGAGGGCATGTCTAGTGTATATAGCCATTTTTTTTGTGTAGGGTAGAGGGTTACTTGGTACTTAATGGGCATCCCAGTGGTAGCATAAAAAGGTTTTGTATCACGTTTTACATAGATAGGGATACCTTCCCAATGGTCTTTTTTATCGGTGTAGAGCATGCTCCCTCTAAAGTAAAGTGTGTGTGAAGGGGGTATTTTATTCTCAAACCCAACCTCCATAACGATGCGTTCTGAGGGAACAAGCAGGGCATTACTGTCAAGATGCATCGTACCATCATGTCCCATACGCTGTGTGGTCTCACCTTTAAACCCGTAGTTGGCATGTTCAAAAGAGATACGGGGAAAGAAGATAAAAAGTACGACCACCCATGGCAGGGAATACATAAACATGACCATACCCGAAGCAAATCCGTCTTTGATGTTTCCTTCCATACGATGAGAAAGGATCATCCAGAGTAAAAAGAAAAGTTCAAATACCACATAGATGAGCATCAACATGCCATAATAGAAGAACAAAGAGAGTGCAAGAAATAAAAATGGAGATATGAGCAGGTAAAAATTTATCTCACGGGTAAGCCTCTGCATGGCCACTACAATGATGAGTATATAGACTAAAAGTTCAAGAAAGAGTTTTAAGCGTGAGAGACCTCTAAAAGAAAAAGCCCCGTATAACGACAAATAAAGTGCAAGTATTCCCAGTATAAGAGTAAAGATCACCCAAATATATTTTACAGGTGTGCGTTTAAAGATCAATATGCTCGTAACTATCAGTACAAAGGCAAGCATAGGTATTTTGAGTATAAAGAGCAGGGGGAAAAGTACTACCACATAGGAGAGATCCAAAAGCGCCAGTGGGGAGAATTTAGTATCTTGCAAGGTTTTCAAGAATTTCATCGATGCTCTCCCTGTTTGAACTGAGTTGTTTATGTGGCATGTGTACACTAAATGCAAGATGCTGTTTTTCGCACTCCAAGACCCACAAACATAACTGTGAAAGTCTGCTCTCCTTATCTCCTGGCAAAGTGCTATAGATAAAGGTCAGGTTGTATATTTTTGTCTCTTTCGTAAAGACTTTTACGGACATTTCACCTTTGGCTACAGAGGCCCAGTGAATGTGTGAGATCTTTTGAGAACCGTCATACTCACGTAAGCCGTCAAACTCTTTTTCTTCACCATAATGGGTCTCCTGTTCATGTAAAAAAGTATCTAAAGATTTTCCTTTGGGTTCAGGATACGCGATACCGTGATAGACCTCATCTATAGACATGGTCAATCGTGCTGTAGAAAGCGGGTACTTACTCTCAAGATAAGCGTTCTCATAAGAAAAGGTACCACGCTTGGAGACAAGAAAAGGCAGGGCTACATTTTTTGAAGATTCACCTTTGATTTGAGTCAGAGATACTGCCGTATTATCCATACCATGCAGACTAATTGACCATGAAGGAGTAGGTGAGGTGTTCTTAATATTAACTAATATCTTTGCTTCCTTCTGTGCAAAGATAGGTCCTTGTTTTTTAAAGTTTGCTTCTAGGTTTCCGAGATTCAATACACCGATGGGTCCTGCAGAGAAGGCAAGAGAGAAAACAAAAAAGAAGGTGATATAGACAAGGTTGAAATCATGCATATAGGCTTCCATAAAAAGTCCAAAAAGCATCACAACCACGACCAGACTAAAACGTGTGGCGTGTTGCTTGATACTTCTATGTATCTGAATGAATTTTTGTAAAGATTTCATGGCTGATTCGAAGTGTGGTAGTGTTACCTTCTTTAAAACGTAAACGATGGGCACAGACTATGCCTGTAACCATTTGAACATCATCTGCTGTGGCATACGTTCGCCCCTGTAACATGGCCCAGGACTTTAGCATAGCCGTCAGTGCCAAAGCACCACGTGTAGATAACCCGTATTCAAAGAGACCACTCTCTCTCGTAAAGGCTATGATATCTTGAAGGAAATCAAGTAGGGTTTCACTCAATGTCACTGCGGAAGCTTTTTGCATAGTGCTTTCTATTTGTGCTGTGCTGAACATAGCTTCTGTTTTGGTTGAAGTATGTTTGGTCTCTCCTTTTAAGACAGACCTCTCTGATACTTTGTCCGGATAGCCAATACCAAATGAACACATAAAACGGTCTAACTGTGAGGACGGCAGGGGGAAAGTACCCACTTCTTCATGCGGGTTTTGTGTTGCCATCACAAAAAAATGTTTATCGAGCTTGTAGGCAGTTTTATCAATGGTGACGGTACTCTCTTCCATACCTTGAAGCAGGGCAGACTGTGTTTTTGGCATGGAACGGTTGATCTCGTCTGCAAGTAAAAAAGAAGTAAATATAGGTCCTTTTTTGAAAATAAATTCACCCTCTTTTTGATTGTAGTAGTTCACTCCCAGTATGTCTGAGGGAAGCATGTCTGAAGTAAATTGTATACGACCAAAGTCCAGACCCAAAACTTGAGATAAATGTTTGGCTAAAGTGGTTTTTCCTACTCCAGGGATATCTTCCAAAAGCAAGTGTCCTCCTGCAAAAAAAGTGGCTAAAGACAAAGCAATGGTCTCTCTTTTACCCACTAAATGGGTTTCAATAGCATCGATGATAGGCGTAAATTCAGGGGAAATTGTATAATTCATAAAAGTATATTAGCGTAATTTTTATGTAATTTGTGTGTAATACTCTAAATGATCTTCTGTATGTACTTCTTCTCTTTTAGCTATCTTTTAAATGTCTTGACTTTTTCTCATATTCTTCTTCATCAATCTCACCCTTTGCATAACGTTTATCAAGAATATCTTGCGTAGATGACTTTTTATTTTGTAGAAGATAAACAAGAAGACCGATAATTAAAAGTATCAGCAACCAACCAAATCCCATACCCCAACCATGTGTTATATAATCCATCTTAAATCCTTTCTTGAATTTTATGAGTTAAAGTATAGAACGATAATGTGCAAGCAATGTGTAAATAGTTTGAGATTCATACCTGTAGGGGATATGCGGATTTCTCGTTCCCATGCTTTGCGTGGGAATGCATATGCATATTTTTAAAAAATAGGAGTTTGTTTGTTAGTTGACTTTAGCAGTATACATTCCCACGTACAACGTGGGAACAAGGATAGGATCACTTTTTATCAAAATGATAAATAGAGTTTCTTGTATTGGGTTTTTGGTCTGTCCAACCTAAATATGAGGATTTTAGATGTTTCCCCTCATTTGAAAATTCAAGTATGATCTGGTGAATATGATCTTCATTTGATTTACATAAAGAAGTTTCCATATTACAGTTAAAGATCACCTTCTCTTTACTAGAGTTTGCTAGATCAAGTATAAACTGAGGCTGATTCATCTTAGTACAATAGTGTGTTGCAAAGAGTTGTTCACAATCCACATAATCATCACAATGGTACATCGTCACCATCTGTTTTTTATTATTTGGAAGTAGGTCTTCTTGCAGTGTTGAACCAAAACCTACAGCTTTGTAGGAAAGGGCAGTCGCATCTGTACCCACTAAAGGAAGCACATATTTATTTTTATAGGCACCTGTGGTATCAAGTTGTTTATCTTCAGAGGACAAAGACCACTCCCCATTTAAGGCAGTACGCATATGCTCATAGATATCTATGGTTTCGAGTTCCTCTGCTATACTTGATGTTGATAACGCTACGATAGCTGCTAAGATGAGTAAGCGTTTTTTCATTGTGATTCCTATAAATATAATTTCTAGATTATATCTCAATTTATTCAGAAGTTATATTT
This sequence comes from Campylobacterota bacterium, assembly GCA_030595845.1. Lineage (GTDB taxonomy): Bacteria > Campylobacterota > Campylobacteria > Campylobacterales > Sulfurovaceae > Sulfurovum. Next base: position 6,464 of record JAUVCL010000062.1, on the reverse strand, counting down.
ATTAGATTTTTTTATCTTCCTACTGCAAAATCAAGTTGTGCGAGTGCAATATAATAATCATAATAGGCATTGACCAACTCAGCCAATGAATTGATATATCCCTGTTGTGCTTCCTGAAGTTCTATATAGTCTGAAAGATCATTCTCATAGCGTTTTTGTGCCTGAATAAACTTTTGATGACTCGCTTTTGAAATACTCTCAGAGAGGGTCACAGCATCTTTTGTGCGCTGTACTCCCAGACTCGATTCGATCACCTGCCTTTTGATCAGAAGGCGTACATCATCTACCTGGGAAGCAGCCTTCAAAGAGGATATCTTGGCTTCCTGAACAGAGGCATCTGTTTGATTTCCGGAAAAAAGATTCCATGTCATATCAACCCCTGCCTGCCATTGTCTTTGAGGCGTTGTAGCAACAAAATTCTTATCTATATCTTGTGCTGTATAGTCTCCTCTAAGTGAGAGGGTAGGGAGGTAACCTCCCTCTTCACTCTCTACAAGTGACTTGGAACTCTCTACAAGAAATTCAGAACTTTTTAATTCATAACGATGTTCATAGGCAAAACCCTCTAACTGAGAGAGAGACGTACTTACCCGGGGAAGATGGCGGCTGACATTTGGCAGGTCCAACTTTTTGTGGTAGAGGATATAGTTCCCCTTATATGGAACATACCCCATGGTCTGCTCTAATATCGCACGACGTAACTTAAGTTCATATTCTAAATTATTCAATTGTAACTGAGCCTGTGTCAAACGTACTTTGGCATCCGAGACATCAATAATCGTTTTGATCCCACTCTCATAATAACGCGTGGCTCGTCTCAGTTGCCCCTCTTGTAATTTTATATTCTTTTTATTGACCCGGATAAAACTTTTCATTTTCAACACATCATAATAACGCGCTTTCACAAGCAAGATCTTATTGGAGATGAATTGATTCATACTTGCTTCAAGTGCATTGGCTTCCGCATCTGCTGCAGAGATCCTGCCACTTGTTTTCCCAAAGTCATAAATGAGCTGAGAGGCACTAAGACTGCCGACCAGCATTGTACCATTTACAGTGTCTTGGCCCTTGAACTCCATTCCTTGTCTTCCTGCAGTAGCACCCAGATCTAAGCTGGGGAGATAGTATCCTTCTTGAAACTTACTACGCTCTATGGCTCTTTTAAAGTCAAAGCGGCTTATGTCGACATCTGGGCTATGTTCAAGTGTGATCTCTATGGCCTTGTCAATGGTCAATGTCTGACTCTTTGCAGAGACAAGTAGTGTCGCTGTTAACAATCCTGTCCCTATTCTTTGTATCAAGTGTTTCATTTAGATCATCTCCCGTTTAGCTATTTCATCTTCTACAGAGACAAACTTTTCACGCATCGTCTCCAGCAGTACATAGAGTACAGGGACCAAAAGCGTACTCACTATAGTTGCCGCTAGCATTCCACCAAGCAGTCCCACACCAATGGATTTTTGTGTTACAGCACCCGCACCACTTGCAAAAGCTAGCGGTGCCGTACCAAAGACAAAAGAAAGGATCGTCATCATGATTGCACGAAAACGCAGTTTTCCTGCCTGAATACCTGACTCGACAATACTTTTACCAGACTCACGGAGCTCTTTGGCAAATTCAACGATCAAAATGGCATTTTTGGAGGCAAGGGCGATTAAGAGCACCAGCCCCACCTGCGCATAAACATTAAGTGGCAATCCCGCCAACTTAAGTGCACCCATCGCCCCTATCATTACGATAGGAACAGAGAGCAGGATCATGAGTGGCAGAATCCATGACTCATACTGTGCAGAAAGTACCAGGAAAACAACCAAAGCCACAAAGAAAAAGACCAGAATCTGTCCATTTCCTGCGACTTTTTCCTGAAATGACATTCCTGACCAGTCATAGCCATAAGTATTGGGTAAGACCCGTGCAGCGATCTCTTCCATCGCTGCCATTGCTTGCCCGGAACTGTACCCTTGGGCAGGAGAACCATTGATCTGAATAGATCGGTAAAGATTATAATGGGAAATATTTTGCGGTCCCAATTGTTCTTTAATAGTGATCAATGCAGACATAGGTACCATCTTCCCTTGTTTGCTTTTAACATAAAGCTTATGAATATCACTCTTATCAGATCTAAACTCTTTTTTAGCCTGAACAAATACTTTAAAGACCTTACCGTATTTGACAAAATCATTCACATAGTATGATCCCAGATACGTTTGCATCGTACCAAAAAGTGTGGCAATATCCACCCCCAGGGCATTGGCTTTTTTACGATCAATCTCAATCTCATACATCGGGTAAGAAGGATTATAGGTGGTGAAAGCTCTTCCTATTCGAGGATCAGCATTGGCTTCTTTAATGATCTCTTGTGCATAGTGCATGAAGGTATCCATATCACCGGAGAGATAATCCTGCAGTCTGAAATCAAAACCACCCACAGACCCCAATCCGGTAATCCCTGGCACGTTAAATGCAGCAATAGAAGCATCTGAAATATGGGCTGTTTTTGTAAAGGTTTGTCTGATGATACTTTCTATCTCCAGCCCCGGTACAGTTCTGTCATCCCAGTGGTCAAGAGTGACAAACATTGCTCCTGCACTTCCATCTAATGCACCAGTGATCACATTAAAGCCATCAATAGCGATCACGTCTTTCACACCTTTAATACCTGCAACGATCTCTTCAACCTCTTCACGAACATCAACCGTACGTTCAATAGAACTTCCCGGTTTGAGGTTCATAGCGACCATGTATACCCCTTTATCTTCAGAAGGGACAAATCCTGTCGGAGTAGAAATGAACATATAATAGATGACACCAAGTAGAGCGAAAAAGAGTGTTAAAACCATATAACGGAACTTTACAAGCAGTGTGATAAAAGAAGTATATTTATCTGTAAGCCAGTTAAATCCTTTTTCAAAAAGTTCAAAGCCGATAAATTTTTTCTCATCTTCCCCACGACGCTTGATGATGATAGCTGCAATAGCCGGTGAGAGTGTCAAGGCATTGAGTGAAGAAACCAAAACAGCAAAGGATATGGTCAATGCAAATTGCTGATAAAGTGCACCTGTGATCCCCGGTACCATAGAAACAGGAATAAATACGGCAACCAAAACCAGTGTTGTGGAAATGATCGGACCGATCAGTTCGATCATCGATTTTTTAACGACCTTAGGCATGGTAAGCTCAGGCTCTTTAACCATGATCACTTCAACATTTTCAACCACCAATATCACATCATCAACGACGATACCGATGGCCAGTATCAGCCCGAAAAGCGTAAGAAAGTTGATAGAGAACCCCGGTGCGATATACATCGCGGCAAAAGCACCGATAAGTGAAACTGGGATTGCAACTGCTGCGATGACAGTAGGACGCCAAGATTGAAGAAAGATATAGATAATCACGATTACCAGTAAGATCGCGATAAAAAGGTTTGTGACGACATTATCAATGGCCACATTAACATACGCAGTTGTATCATAAGGTATTGAGTAAGAGATCCCGTCAGGAAAACGAATTTTGACCTTTTCCATCACTTTACCTACTGCTTCTCTGATCTCTAAGGCATTAGAGCCTGCAAGTTGATAAATACCGACCAAACCTGTCGGTTTTTGATTTAAAATAGCATTCCAATCATACTTTTCAGCACCCAGTTCAATATTTGATACATCACGCAAATACACTAGCGAACCATCTTTTTTATACTTAATCACGATCTCTTCAAACTCTTCAACCTGTGTCAAGCGGCCTTCAGCTGTCAACACATATTCGGTTTGCTGATCCTTATATGTAGGAGCAGACCCGATTTTACCGACTGCTGCTTGTTTATTTTGTGATTTGATCGCATCGATGATATCATCAGGGGTTAATTCCAGCGCATAGATCTTATCAGGGTCAAGCCAGATACGCATAGCATATTTCTTCTCTCCCATATTTTCTGCGTTACCCACACCAGGAATACGTTTAAGCTCATCAATCACATTGATATTGATATAATTACTTAAAAAAGCATCATCATAACGCTCATCTCCATTGATCGTCACAAAACAGACAGCGGAAGGACTTTGTTTGTCGACAACGACACCTGTCTGCTTCACTTCAGCAGGCAAAGAAGGTGTTGCCAGTGACACTTTGTTTTGCACATCTACCGCAGCGATGTCAAGATCATACCCCGGTTCAAAATAGACCGTAACTTTAGACTGACCCGTAGAAGTACTTGATGATTCGGTATAGATAGCCCCCTGTACACCGTTTATCTTCTCTTCCAAAGGTCTTGTTACGGAGTCTTCAACAGCATAAGCATTCGCTCCTGTATAGTTAGCAGATACGACAACTGTTGGCGGTACTACATCTGGAAATTCCTGGATAGGAAGAACCATCAAAGAGGTCAGACCTCCGACAATTATTAGCAAGGAGATGACCATCGCAAGGATCGGACGTTTAATAAAAGTGATAGAGAACATTTATTTTTGTACCTCTTGAGGAATCAGATCGTGCTTTTTCAGGATTGCTGCGATACCTTTGGTACTGGTCATATCTTCAGGTGCAAGATGACGACCATCTTTGATCTTTACCAATCCTGAGATCACTACTTTATCAGCATCTTTCAAACCTTTTGAAATACTGCTGTAATACCGGGACGAGATCCCAACTGTAACAGAGGTTCGTTGGGCTGTATTATTTGCATCCACAGTGTAGACAAATTTACCCAACTGATCTTCAAGAATAGCCTGCGGAGGTACCATAATAAAATCAAACTGATCTGTGATAAACACATTGATATAAACGAAGGTTCCGGGATACACAGACTTTTCTTTGTTATCTATGGTCGCACGCATGGAGACGGTTGATGTCAACGGGTCTACTATATTATTGGAAAAATCTACAATACCGTCAAGTCGTTTACGTTTAAATATATCTTTGCCCTGACCACGCACTTCAATGAAAGCAGGCAAGTTTTCACGTGAACGGAATTTGTATAATCTTTGTGCATCTTTTTCAGAAGGACTGAAATAGGTATATATTTTATCTGTCTGCACGATCGTGGTCAAAAGAGTTGATTCACCATAGCCCACGAGATTCCCCACATCCACACGTCGTGCACTTGCCTGACCTGATATCGGTGCAGTAATGAGTGTATAGCTCAATTCCAGTTCTGCATTGCGGATAGCAGCTTCATCTGCAGATATCGCTGCGATCAAGGCGTCACGCTTTGCTTCATACTGCTCCAGAGTAGAACGTGCAGCAAGTCCTTCTTTGACAAGCGGTTCATAACGCCTTACATCCGCTTTCGACAATGCAAGCGCAGCTTTATCTTTCTCTTTTCTGGATATCGCAGCATCCAAATTACTTTGATACTCGGATTGTTCGATCAAAAAGAGTTTATCTCCTTTTTTCACATAGGCACCATCAGCAAAATATCTCTTCTCTAAGCGTCCTGAAACACGTGCCCTTATTTCCTGGCTGCTGATCGCTTGTGTCATACCAGTATATTGTTTCCAAAATGGAAATTTCTTTTTCTCAACAGTCACTATTTCAACATTTAGAAGTGGAGGAGCTTTGGGTACTTTGGTCATTTTTTCTTCACCGCAACCCGCTAACAAAAGTAGAGAAGCAGAGAGGGTTATAGCGTATAAGTGTTTGTATGAAATTTTCATTTGAATAATACCTTATCCTTTTATTTAGACTTATAGTTTATCTAAAGTAGTTCCCTTTTATAGCACACTGTTTTAAACTAACGTACTGAAAAGTTCTGCAATGCCTTTACTTTCTTTTCGTACGCTACACTTTTTTCAACATTACCTGTTACCTTGTAGTAATACGCCAATGCCGAGATAATACCCACATCTCCTTGATGCATAGCGTATGTTTTCTCAAGTATACTTATGGCTCTTTTTGGACTTTTTTCACCTACAGATATAGCATACACATACGCAAAACGTGCATTATTTTTATCTAACGCTGTTGCCTTTTTAAGTGACTCTTCTGCCTCTTGAGACAGTTTAGCCCTTACATACCATAGGCCTAAAGTATGGTGAAACATCGCCATTTTTGGTAAGATATTAATGCCTTGTTCTAAGATCTCTTTTGCTTCTTTCTCTTTACCTTGGTTTTTAAGGAAATTACTGTAGTTAATGTATGCGGGTACAAACTGTGGCTGTAGACGTAAAGACTCTTTATAGGCTTTTTCCGCTTCAAACAATTTTCCTTCAATTTCATAAAATCGGGCTATAGAAAGCTGTGTTTCAGGACGTTCAGCTGTAAAAGTGAGTGTATTTTTGTACTCTAAAAGTACCTTCTCATACGATTTTTTACGTGTCTCATCCAAATCACCCATAGGAATGGACATGAGCTGTCTTGCCGCTTCTATACGTACTACTTTCACAGAGTCTTCCAACATTTCAAAAGTATTTTTTACACGCATTTTTAAAGGGAAGGACTCTAAAGCAGTGAGTGCCGAACGTCTTAAC
>JAUVCL010000069.1 GCA_030595845.1 Campylobacterota bacterium | reverse complement strand
GGTACGTAGATTATACTTTATCTCTTCACCCTCTGCCTGGAATTCATTATTGATATGAGAAAAGGAACTCAGTGTAGTTGATATGATGCTGTTATTATGAAAGTAGGCATTATTGCTGGCAAAGATATTGTAACTCTCTGTATTTGAATACTGTCCGCCGATACGTGTTTGTGACTTGGAAGAGCTTCCATCACCTGTATCATAAAGGTAAGATGCCGCACCCCCAAGACCTGCTCCAAGAAGAGGTGAACTTGTAATAAGTGGTACCAACCTTAGAGCTGACTCTTCGTCAATGCTATTGACTTTGGTACTATTTGTCTCTTCTGATGCGATAAGTGTTGTAAAAAGTGAGCCAGTAACTATGAGGATAAGAATTTTTTTCATACTATGATTATAGCTTAGATATACCTACATTTTACTATTCGGTCAATTTTCCGAAAGAAGATAAATAAATGTTTATTTTATCGGTATAATATTACACACAATACAAAAGGAAAAAAACATGAAACTTACAAACTTACTTTTGGGCTCGGCTTTGTTGTCCCCCACACTTTTTGCCGGAGGAGACATAGCTCCAGTTGAACCTGTAGTAGAGGCACCTGTTGTCAAGACTAAAGCATGGTCTTATGAATTTGAGCCTTATTTACTTATAGCATCTATGTCAGGTGATTCTAAGATCGGTCGATCGCCAACAACGGAAATAGATATGGATTTTGGAGACATACTTGAAAATCTTAAGATAGGTGCCATGGGTCACTTTGAAGCGAAACATCAAAATGGTTGGGGTATCTGGCTTGATTATGGATTTATGGATCTCGCTAGTGACATCACTGGTCCAGTAGGTGGTGTGACAGATATGAGTATGAGACAAGGTACTTTTGAAGCTTTTGCTATGTATACGCAATCTCTGGGAGATGGAAACATAGATTACCTAGCAGGTATTAGATGGTGGGATAATGATATAGGTGTATCACATAATTTACTACCTCTCAATGTAGAAGTAGAAGAAGATTGGGTTGACCCTGTAGTAGGGGCAAGATGGACTACAGCTATCAACGATGATTGGAACTTTATGATGGCTGGAACTGTGGGTGGATTTGGTATAGGTTCAGACTTGAGTGTAAGTGGTGCTATTGGTGTCAAATACGTCATCTCTGACCTTTTAGACCTAGACCTTCAATACAAAGCACTTTGGGCTGATTATGAAAGTGGTACAAAAGGACAAGCTGGATATTTTGCCTATGATGTTACGACTTATGGTCCTATTATCGGACTGAATTTTAAGTGGTGATTTATACGCTAAAAAATAGACGATGTAAATGACACACTTTTTACTTTCTCTTAGATTTTTCAATGATAATGCTGTTACTTGATAAACTCAACGACTTCATCAAATGGCAGTCTTAACTGTGAGGGCTGTTCATTGAGTCTATAACCAAACGGCACGACCACAGAGAGTTGGTATTTGTTTGTATCCAGCTCAAGTATCTCTTCGACATTTTCTTTCTCAAAACCTTCTATAGGGCAGGAGTCTATACCTATGTAAGCTGCTGCTGTCATCATATTACCCAGTGCAATATAGCTTTGTTTAGATGTCCAGTGGTAAATATTTTCATCTGTACTGAGTGTTTTTTCCAAATGTTTAGCATAAATATCCATATAGAAGTCAAGACTCTCTTGAGGCATATCACGTCTTGTAAAACGTTTTTTGACTTCTCCACTTTCCACTTTTACCGAGTCAATGGCTGCAAGGACTATAACCAGATGAGAACAGGAAGTGACCTGTACCTGATCCCAACAAACAGGTCTCAGTTTTGCTTTGAGTGCTTCATTGGTGATCACTAAAAACTTCCAGCCCTCCATACCAAAAGAGGAAGGGGATTTTTGTCCTGCTTCTAAGATGTAGTGCATCTCTTCATCTGAAATAATTTTGCTCTCATCAAATTCTTTACACGCATGTCTGAAATCCATAGCTTTTGTGAAATTATTGTTCATATTTTTTCCTTAAAGGTTTGTATTGGTTAGTATCGATAATTATATCTAAAAATATTTCGCTATAGTAAGGGTATGATAAGAATTAAAATTCAATACAGTGAAGCACTAAATGCTGAATCTTAAGAAGCCATTACTCCTATTTATTATTTTTGTTGCTGTACTTCTTGTTGCTATATTTGTCTACAATAAATATTGTGAGTCTAAACCTGAGGGATGTAAAAAAGGGAAGCATAACGATTATGATGGTTCGCCAGTAGAGGGTATTGACTGGTAGAGAAGATCAAGAGATCTTCTCAGTGTTTTATATGACTTCTTTATCTTCCGTATGTTTTGAGAACTTCAGATACAGTATTGGCAAGATAATAAGCGTCAATAAGGTCGAAGAGATAAGTCCGTTAATGACAACAATAGCCAAAGGTCTTTGTATCTCTGAACCAGGTCCCGTAGCAAAGAGCAGGGGAAGCAAACCAAAGGCAGCAATAGTCGCTGTCATCAGTACGGGTCTAAGACGTTTTATGGATCCTTCTATAACTGCATCTTTAAGTGCAGTACCATTTTCTATCAGGTAGTTGAAGTAATTGACCAGTACAACACCATTGAGTACAGCAATACCAAGCAGTGCGATGAACCCTACCGATGCCGGAACGGACATGTACTCTCCGCTTACATAAAGTCCTATAAACCCACCGATCAAAGCCAAAGGCACGTTGATAAGTACAATGCTTGCCTGAGTCAAAGAACCAAACGAGACAAAGAGAAGGATGAAGACAAGGAACAGTGCCAATGGTACGATAATGGCCAGTCTTCCCGCAGCTCTTTGCTGATTTTCAAACTCTCCACCATAAGCAAGGTAATAGCCTGCAGGCAGTTTCACTTCATTTTCTATTTTGTTTTTGGCTTCTTCCACAAAACCTACAAGGTCTCTGCCTTCTACATTGGTCTGCACAATGGTTTTTCTATATCCATGTTCATGTTCTATCTGTACCGGTCCGGCATTTGAAGTGAATTTTACAAAATTACTGATGGGTACAGCCTTACCATTTTCCAAAGGATAGTAAAGTTTTTCTATCTTATCCAGGGAGTTTTGCAGATTCTCTTCCCCTTTGACCATCAGGTCAATACGACGCATACCTTCTTGAATAATACCTGCCTGTACACCCGTCACCATGACTTTTAGGAAATTATTGAGCTCTTGCTGGCTAATGTCATGGTATGCCATCGCTTTTCTGTCAAATTCCAACTCAAAATACTCTACACCTTCATTGGCTTTTTTGTAAACATCACTGCTTCCCTCAATCGTTTCAAGTATCGTTTTTATCTGCTCGGCTATGGCTTCAAGCTGATCGTTGTCAGATCCGAAAATATCAATAGCAAGGTCACCTCTTACTCCCGTAAGCATTTCAGATACTCTCATCTCGATGGGTTGTGTGAATCCAAACTCGATTCCTACAAAACCATCCAGTACCTTTCTGATCTCTTCAATGACAAAATCTTTAGAAGGTTCTCTCCACTCTTCTTTCTCAGTGAGAACCAAGAAGGTATCTGTATCATTTAGAGACATAGGGTCAAGACCCAGTTCATCACTTCCTGTTCTTGCGATGATATCTTTGATCTCAGGGACAGAATCCAGCAGTTTTTGCTGTATCTTAAGGTTTAGTGCCAAACTCTCTTCAAGTGAGATAGATGGCAACATTTCCACACCGATAATTATACTTCCTTCATCCATAGTAGGCATAAAAGATTTTCCTGTCTTTGCAGCCAGATAAAGTGATCCTCCAAAAAGAAGCAGAACTGCCAAAATAGTGCCCTTAACATGCTTTAGTGAAAAAAGAAGCGCAGGTCTATATGCTTTGGTAAGAACCCTAATAAGCCAAGACTCTGTGTCAGGTCTCTTTTTCAAAATAAATGAGGAGAGGACAGGTATAAGCGTTAATGCCAAAACAAGGGAAGAGAAGAGGGCAAAGATAATACTGAGTGCCACAGGTCTAAAGAGTTTACCTTCAAGCCCTTCAAGGGTCAGCAGAGGCATAAATACGATAATGATGATAAGCACACCTGTAATGATGGAGGGTGCCATCTCCACCGTAGCGGTATAAATAATATGTATTTTACTTTGCCGTTTATGTTTTGGGTTTCCAAGTTCAGAAGTGATATGTTCGACCACAACGACCGCAGAGTCCACCAGTATTCCTATAGCTATGGCAAGTCCACCCAGGCTCATAAGATTTGCAGTTAAACCAAAGTATTGCATCGCGATAAAACTCATCAGCAGGGCAAACGGAAGGATCAATGCTACAGAGAGTGCGGAAGCAAGATTACCAAGCATCACAAGTAATATGATCATGATGAGTAGCACCGCTTCATAGAGTGCATTTTTAACCGTATCGGTTGCAAGGTTCACAAGGTCTGAACGGTCATAAAATATCTCTATCTTTGTGTCACCAGGCAGCATCTCTCCAAGTTTTTTCAGTTCTGCTTTCACTTTATCCAAAACGATGGCTGTATTGGTACCTTTAAGTCCTAAAACCAAACCTTGTACCGCTTCACCTTCACCATTCTTACTTACAAAACCTGCACGTGTAAGATAGCCATACTTCACAGAAGCGACATCACCCAAGGTGATCACTGTATCTGCTCTTTTTCCTATAGGTAATGTTCTGATATCTTCCAGGCTTTTAAGTCGTCCTACACTACGTACCAAAATACTCTCTACACCTTGTGATACACGTCCTGCACCATCATTTTGATTGTTCTCTTCCAAAGTTTTGAAGATATGAGAGAGCGTAACGCCCATAGATCTCATTTTATTTAAGTCTGGTACCACTTCGTAGGTTTTTACCTTACCACCCAGCGGATTGACCTCTGCTACACCAGATACAGCACGTATTTTAGGTGTGATGATCCAGTCCAAGAGACTTCGTTTCTCTTCAAGCGAAAGTGTATCAGATTCGATAGTAAACATTAATATATCACTTAAAGGGGTAGAGATCGGGGCAAGTCCACCTTCCATATTTGCAGGAAGTTCATCTCGGATGTCGGCAAGTCTTTCACCCACTTGCTGTCGGGCCCAGTAGATATCTGTACCATCTTCAAAATCTATAGTGATATCACATAGACCATATTTTGCTACAGAACGCAGCATCGTCTCATGAGGGATACCTACCATTTTCATCTCTATAGGTACGACGATCCGTGATTCCATTTCAGCGGGTGTCATACCGCTTGATTTAATGATGATCTTTACCTGCGTTGGAGAGATATCCGGAAAGGCATCAACAGGCAACTGATTATAGGCTTTGATACCAAAACCTAGAAGAACCACAGCCAATAAAGAAAAGAAAAGCCTTTGTGCAAGGGCAAAACCTATGATCTTATTCATCGTCTCCACCTAGCATGTTTTTTAGAACTGCAAGTGAATTGACGGCTATCTTGTTTTGCAATAGAGTAGAGGGCTTAATATAATAATGTCTGTTATCTTCAGCAAGTATTTCAATAGCTACAGAGTTATAACCCTTTTTGGTTTTAACAAATACAATTTGTTTGTCACCCTCTTTAATGACAGACTTTTTCTCTATCTTAAGACTCTTTTGTTTCAGTGTGATCTTTGCATTCGTGCGTAGTCCTGAAAATATTTTGATATCAGAAGGGACTAAAAAACGTATTTGTCTGGTTTGATTCTCAGGGTTTATCACCGGTGATAGCTGTAAAATACTTGTATCAAAGGTATGGTTATCAAGTGTGATCTGTACTTTTTGCCCTTCCTCAAGTCCCTGTGTTCTTTTTGCTTCTATAGCACTTTCAAGCCACAGTGAACCTTCTTGCTGTATTATAAAAAGAGCATCAGAAGGGCTGGTACTTTTACCCGGAGTTGCATGAAGGTGGACTATGCGACCATCTACAGCACTTCTTAGTTGTATGGTTTGTGATAGCGTTAAGTTTTTAAAGAGAGCAGAGATCATTTCATCACTTGCACCATAACTTTTAAGCAGTGCTTTTGAAGCGGCAACTTTTATTTTATCTGCTGCAAGTTCTGCATTGGCAGCCACACACTCTTTTTGTGGGATGATCTCTTCTTTACAAAGCATGTTTTTACGTTCTGTTAAATGTTCATGATGTTTAAATTCTATTGCATCAGCAATCGCTTTTTGCTGCGTTTCTATCCATTCAGTACCTGTTACATCTGCAAGAATTTGATCTTTGCTCACCTTTTGATAATTGGCAACATGCAATTTTTTCACATTGGCTTCAAAAGGTAATGAGATCGTATGTAGTAAGGTAGGGGGTGTGACCACTTCAGCGATGAATTCACCTAAAGGAAGTTTTTGCGAACTTTGTGGTACTTCAACTTTGATCTGCCAGTTTGCTTCCTGCTCTGGAGTAAGTACGATATCTTGGGCGTTTATTGTACAGGTGAAAAGTGTTAAGAGTAGTAGTTTTTTTGTCATTAGTTGTCCTTCATTTCACTGAGTGTATAGAGTCTGAATAGTGTATGATAATAGGCTTTTTGTGTAGTAAAAAGCTCTTGTTTGAGTTGATGGTAGTTTTGTCTGTTGAGTAAATATTCTATGACGGAGCTTTCTCCCAGGTCATAACTCTTTTTGATGAGAGGTAAAAGATTCTTTTTATAGTCTTGTAGATTCTTTTTAAGTGACCTGATCATCATAGCATTACTTTTTAAAATAGATCGCAATTCCAGATACATACTTTTCTTCTGAATCATATCTTGTTCATGGTACAGGTCAAGCGCTGAACTTTTATGCAAAGCTGCCGCACGTTCCTGTTCTGATCTAGTACTTGTAAATGTTAGAGGGATAGAGATACCTACACCATATCTATCTATATCTATTTCGTTTTCATATTGGACAGAGAGACTGACTCTGTCTAAGGCTTTTGAGTGTCTTTCAAGTGCTACTTGTGTACTTTCAATGCGTTTTTCATAGGCTTGATTGGAGAGCTGAAAGGTATTTTTCCCGAGCTTTACATTTTCTCTGATAGGGTACATATCTGAACAGGATAATCTTGTGTTCTTGGAATGATTCACACGTCCCAAAATAAAAAGTTTTTGTTTTGACATCTTTTGTATCATTTGTATCTCTTGAAGTTGTGCGTAGAGTTTGTTTTTTTCAATTTCAAGCTGCATAAGTTCTGCTTTTGAGATCTCTTGGTATTTGTAGGCTTTTTGTTTCTTTTTATAGAGTTTTACAAAGTCCCGATAATTTTGTTTAAAACTTTTATAGTTTTTATGATCCAAACAATGTTGATGATACAGACTCTTCAATCCATTTTGAAAATTCAAGATCTTTTTATCTTCTTCTAAGAGAGTAGCTTCGTTATTGAGTCTTGTAATTCTTTGCTCTTGTTCTTGTGTGTCTCCCCATGAAAGTTGTTTAGAAAGCCCCACAGAGTATTCGAATTCACTTTTTCCCATCAGCGGATTGGCTTGGGCACCTGAACCGAAAAGTTCCAGAGGATCCAAGGATGTATCTGCTAGGTTTCTCGCTTCAAGGAGTAGACGTTCCTGCTCTTTTGCCTGTATGAGCGTATTATTGCTATTTGCTGAGGCCAATACCTTTTTTAATGTCAGTGTTGATGCCTGACTTAGCTGTATTAGCAGGGCAACTAAAAGTAGTTGTTTCATAAATGGTTTCTCTTTCAATAAATAAATTCTTGTAATCAATAGGCCCTGTATCATGATGTTAAAAATATAATCACATTATGGGCATATAATGTTTGGGTTTAATGTTAATGTATGGAGTTTATACTATAGGGGGTTTGTAAGATGTTCTTGTGAGAGGAGGGGTGTACTGGACTAAAAGATGGGGTATCACTTCTCTTTTGTCAAAGTCTATTTGCGTGTTTTTGCTAGAGGAGACAATAGCCATAAAATGGAACATGCTGTGTATTTCATTGAATTCACTGCACTCTGAACTGGAAACATCATCATGTACATAATGTACGATGTCTGTATGTTCACGGGTATCGATCAATGAAATAAAGGAATCATGAAAAGCACTGAAAGCAAGCATAAATACTACGACATAGATGATTTTTGATCGCATACCATACTTCCTTCCATTTTTTGTTTCATTGTATCATTCTAATGTAAATCAAATGTGAATATTTGAGAGTTTAGAGAAATTTAGCAGAATATTCTTCTCTCGTTCCCACGTTGTACGTGGGAATGCTCAGAATACAAACTACCCAAAATGCTCAACATCCAAAAGCTATACTACACCTTCTTGCCATAATTTTAACCTTATTTTTGTATTATAGTTTATATAAATGTGGGAGTGATGAAGTATGTCAAATAATCATATAATTTTAAATCTGAATATGCATTCCCACGTTGCACGTGGGAATGCACAGAATACAAACTACCAAAAATGCTCAACATCCAAAGGATATACTAGAACTTCTTGCTATAATTTTAACCTTATTTTTGTATTATAGTTTATATAAATGTGGGAGTGGTAAAGTATGTCAAATTGTCATATAATTTTAAATTTGTGCATTCCCACGTGCAACGTGGGAACGAGATAGAGTGTGTATTCACTAGGCCATTAATTAAGATCATCATCTTTCCAGTATTTTGTTCCACTGATACTCATTTTTGCCATAATCCCCGTATCAACCAATTCATAGACTTTTGTACCATCTGCTAAGGTCATCCCGATTTGAGCACTATCATCTCCTCCAACAGCAGAGGCATCAGCTTCTGCATTCCAACCTTCTGTAGTAAAGGTATTGAAACTACTCTCCGTTGGAAATAAGAAGATCACTTGAACATACTTGATACCTCCTCCGATATTGAGACCGCCACTTGCCATCTTCATATAGGTTCGTGCATTTGTGCTTTTATGGACTGCGACACCAGAACCAAAGCCTGTTTTTATCAAAAAAGCGAATTCACGAGAATCAAATACTGCGTAACCTACCGCTTTTTCATAAAGTTCTTGGGCTTCTTGTGACTCATCAAATAATCTAGATAGCGCCTTTTGTGCGTTACTGTCAATCGTTTGTCTCTCTTGTTCTGGGGTAGCATCATCACTGTTTATAGCATCATCTGCCGTATCTACGACTTTTGTTGTTGTATCTGAAACTGCAGTTTTTGTTTTTTCCCATAGGATATTTGCATTCTCTTTTGTTTCATCACTGGTGAGCATATCAGCAGTATCAGAGACAGCATTTTTTGTTTTATCCCAGAAGCTTTCTGCTTGAGAGAGGTTCATCGTTGCGAAAATAGCCAGATGGCTGACTACGAGGAGTTTAGTTAATTTGTACATTGCTTTCCTTTAACATTAATGGTTTCTTTTTCTATCCATTCAAGATAGAAGTCATTGGCATTTAAAAGATCTACCATGATGATTTCCGGTGTTTCATAAGTATGAAGTACTTCAATTTCTTTTTTGATGAGATCAAAGAGAGATGTTTTTGTCTTCATCTGAAGTTGTATCTCGTCATCCAATATGATCTTCCCTTGCCATCGGTATGAACTTTTGACAGTGGAAGACTGTACACAGGCGACCAGTTTTTTTTGAAGCAGGGTCTTGGTGATTAGGTTTGCATTTTCTTTTGTATCGGTTGTGGTACTGATAATACAGTAGTCAGAGGCTTTCATCTTCCACCTTTTTCATAAAGTCTTCTACACAGAGTGAAACCATAGTATACACTTTTTCAAATCCTTCAAAGCCTTTAAAAAACCATGGGTCAGGAACATCTTCACCAGTATAGTCTGAAAAATCACCCAAAAGATAGACATTTTTAAATCCAAAAGCTTCCATATCTTCTTTGTTCTGCTTGTCCATAGCCACAACATAATCAAAAGATGCGATGTCCTCTTTGGTTATCGGGCGTGAGCGTTGCTGGCTGATATCCACCTGGTGTTCTTTTGCGACTTTTATGGAATTGGCACAGGGTGCCTCACCTTCATGCCAGTCACTGGTACCCGCAGAATCTATAAAAAGTGCAAGGCTCCTTTTCTCTACTATACTTTGGGCTAGACCATGAGCAAGGG
>JAUVCL010000117.1 GCA_030595845.1 Campylobacterota bacterium | reverse complement strand
AAGACCATGACAAAAGTGTCTAAGTAGGCAAATTTTGCATCCGTATAGGTATCGGATAGATATCCCAGCACTGCTGCTATAACTAACCCTGAAAAGACCATCATCATATTTTTCTGTAGTGACCACTGGCTTACTTCAAGTTCTGCACCCTTCTCTCCGCCACTACGCCATAAGATAAAACCATACACCGCCATACCCATATAATAAAAGTTTAAAAGAGATGAGGAAACAAGTGCGCCTTCCCAAAAAATAACGGTATAGATAATAGTACTTAAAAAAGCAAACAGCCATGTCCAAAGTGATTCTTTGGCTGCGAGAAGTACATAGGCGATACCAAACACAACCGCCAAGATCTCCCATCCTGACATTTGTGTAAAAGCATTGCTTATGCCTTCAGGAGAGAAGTCCATTTTAGAAACGTCCTTCTCTATTATGTCCTACAAACTTAAGAACAAAAATAGAATCAGGAATTTCTTTAAATACAGAGTAGATCTCCTCTTCAAGCATCTTCATAATGATTCGGTAATCACCATGAAGTTGAGTACTGAGTTCATTACAGGAAACTTTTACAGTAGGTTCCTGCTTCAATTTTTCTATGAAAGCTGAAATGGGTGCTTCGTACTCACTTTGTAGTGGATACATACTAATGTCTACTGAAATTTCCATCTTTTATATTCTCCTAAAAGTCATATGAGAGTGTCAAACCTGCAGTTCTTGGTGCACCTAATTGTGTATAAAGTTCTGTTGCATAAAACTTTGATGGATTATTTCCAAAGCTTCCAAATCCACGTACATAGTACTCTTCATCTGTAATATTTCTAACCCATACACTTGCACTAAAACTACCGTTTGTATACTCAAAACTAGAGTTTAAGAGTGCATACGGATCAGTTTGTTCATCGTGTCTATTAGAGAAATAATAAGACCCTTTACCCTCAACATTGGCTTTAAATGTCCATGCTTCCAAAAAGAAATAATCAAACCCTATATTATACTGATACTCTGGAGAATTCGCAGGTGCTCGTCCTGTCATATCTATTGCTGTTGGATTAGGATCTTCATACTCATCAAATTCTGCTTTAAGTAAACCTAAACTTGTATATAAATGTAAACTATCATTAGGAAAATAATCTATCTGTGATTCCAATCCATAATAGCTACCTTCAGCTGCGTTTGCCAAATAATCAATAAATTCTGTACTTCCGTCAGTACGTGTCTGTACCACTGAACTTTTTACTTGTTGATCTTTTCTTTTTCCATAAAAGAGGTTAAGTCTACTCTTTACTGTATTATTGAAATGACTTGAGTTTACTCCCACATCCAGGTTCCATAAATTCTCAGTCTGATACTCTCTTGCCTCTGGTGTTAATCTATAATCAGAATTTACTCCTCCAGGCTTGTATCCTTTTGAGAGTGTTACATAATAAAGACGATTGGTATCAGCCTGATAATTCAATCCAAGTTTACCTCCGCTCAATAGTTCATCCGTCTTGATCATTACATTTTCAGAATCACTGTATGTCGCATCCCATTGTTCAAGTCTCAAGCCTGCTATCATGGTAAGTTTATCTGTAAAGTGTGTATCTAACTGTCCATAAACAGCTGTATTTTGCGTGTCATACGAGCTGTTGAATGGTACTGAAAGATATGTATAGTTACGTGTCATATCTTCAGAATAATCTTTATAATAAGCACCGATCGTCCAGTCTGTAGTTCCATTAAAAATACGGCCCTCTTCATCAGAAACCATTCTTACATCTATATCTGCCTGTTTTCTATTTCTTAAATATTGGTCAAAAGAACTGTATGACCATGCCGGATCAAATTCACCCACATAAGACCAATCCTCATCATAACTGTATTCCATGTCAGATTCACTGTAACTAAGACTGGAAACCAAGTGCATTTTTGGATTTACCTGATAGGTTGATCTTAAAGAAACGGCATTTGTTTTCTGTGTGTCTTTCCCTGGTTGATCAGAATGAGAATCTCTTGTATTGTCCAGTGTCCAGGCATCATACCCATTATTTACATCTACATGTATCAAAGTAAGATCTAATGTATGATTGTCTGAAGCAAACCAGCGAAACTTTGCTTTTGCAGTCAATTCGTCAATGTTATTTGTATCTTCACGTCCCAAATAACTGTTTGTCATATATCCGTCACTGCTGTTTTTGTAAAAAGAAAATCTTGAAAGCAATTTATCTTCAACGATTGGTGCATTCACTGCAATACCTACGGCTTTGGTATTATAATTTCCTACAGTAGCTTCAATATGTCCATTGGTATCATTGGTTGGCTCATTACTCTCAACATTGATGACCCCCGCCATACCGTTTGCACCAAAAGTAGTTCCCTGGGGACCTCTCAGTACTTCGATTTGTTTGACATCAAAAAGTGTTACACCCAAGGTACTTTGAGAAAAGTCTATACCGTCTACCATTATCCCTACTGAAGGATTGACCGGTGTTACAAATTGACTTCTTTCACCAATACCACGGATCTGAATATATTTTGCTTTTGATGCACCCGATGAAAAGTTCACATTAGGTATAGAAGCGATCGTCTCAACAAAAGATTGTGATGATTTATCATAAAGCTCTTCTTCCCCGATAACAGCTATGCTGTTAGTGACCTGAGAAAGGTTTTGTTCTCTAAAGTCAGAACTTACAACGATAGGATCAAATATTACTTCCTCTGCAAATGTTGGTACACTTACTAATGCTGATGAAGCAATAAGTGATAATGTTAAAATTTTTGATGTCATGTGTTTCCCTTAAAATGTGATCAATTGAAAAGAAAAGAAGTGTATAAAACGAAGTTAAACTAAGTATGTATATTTCTCTTCCCTACGCTGGCATTATCCAGTTCAAGTTCGACGGGTCAAGCGTTTAAGCTATCTCAGCTGAATATAAAATTCAGCACCCCGAGAGATTGATAATTGAGTTATACAAAAAATAATCTATGATTATCCTTAAATAGTACTATATTGGAGTTAGTTGAACTGATGCCAAAAAGGTGTACCTATAGTTGGCGTAGAAGGCGAAGCAAATTCACGCTCTTTCATTGTGCCTGCCTCATAGCCTAGACGCCCTGCTTCAACAGCTACTCTAAAAGCATCTGCCATTTTTACAGGATCTTGTGCTAAAGCTATAGCAGAGTTAAGCAATACGCCATCATAGCCAAGTTCCATCGCTTGTGTAGCATGAGATGGTTTTCCTATCCCTGCATCCACAACAAGTTGTAAATCAGGGAATTGTTTACGGATAGCTATAAGGTTATCAGGATTCATAAGTCCTTTCCCCGAACCTATCATCGAGCCCCACGGCATAATGATCTTACAGCCCACATCAGCAAGACGTTTGGCGACAACCAGATCATCCGTAGTATAAGGGAAAACTTCAAAACCTTCTTTGATAAGTACTTCTGCTGCCTTTACTGTTTCAAATGGATCTGGCTGTAAATTGTACTGATCACCAATGACTTCCAGTTTTACCCAGTTTGTGCCAAATACTTCTCTTGCCATCTGTGCAGTAGTAATGGCCTCTTTGGCTGAATGGGAACCTGCTGTGTTTGGTAAGACTTCAATACCAAAAGATTTAATAATGTCCCAAAACTGGTTACCTCCACCTTCTCCGGCAGCTTGACGACGCAAAGAAACGGTAACGATCTGTGAACCTGAAATTTTAATAGCATCTTCCATATTGGCAGGGCTTGGGTAAAGTGCAGAACCCATGAGCAGTCTACTATTTAATCTTTTCCCGCCTATTTCCCATGTATCATTTGACGCTAAATATTTGGTCATATCAACCCCCTTGTACAGGTGAGAGAATCTCAATACTGTCATTGTCTCTAACAAGGGTATTTTCATACGTAGCTATAGCCACAAATGTACCATTAAGTGCCACAGCAAATCCCACTTTAGTATAATTAAGTTCTTTTATCGCATCTTTAATATTTAACTCTGCACTAAGTGATGTTCTCTTGCCATTTACGATTATTTCTATCATTTATACATTCCTTTATTTAATGCTTCTTCTACCACCGCAGGTGCTAATAAATACCCATGTCTATAAAGCCCGTTAATACGTGTCATTTTTGTACTATGCTCAATATTTGGCAAATTATCTCTTAATGTAGGACGACAGTTTGTCACCATATTGACTATGCGTGCCTCTGCAAATCCAGAATGCATACTATATACGGCGGAAAGTAATTCTAGACTCGACCGTACTGACATGGGGCTTTTATCTTCGCTTTCTATCTCCGTGGCACCGATGATATAACGGTTATTTGGACGGGGAACAATGTATATCTTATACCTTGGGTGCAACATACGTGTTGGTCTTGTAATATTTACTTCAGGAGCATCCAGCCAAAAAACTTCTCCACGTACACCACGTAAATTCTCTACATCTTTCTGTGCACCTAAACCACGCGCATCAAATACCCAGTCAAAAGTATCTTCTTTACCCACATACGCTATCTCACCTGATCTAACAGTATCTACTTTTATATTTTGATGCCACGTCACATTAGAATGAGAGAGTAAATAGTCACTCGAAGCCTTCATAAAACGCTGGGCATCAACCTGTCCTTCTTGTGGTATGAAAAAGGCTTTAGCATGTTGTTCTAGATCGGGTTCAAGTTGTGTCAATTCTCTTCTGTCTAAAAGTTTTATTTCTGAAGCTTCTGGTACCTTTGATTTTAATGTTTCTATAAAATGATCTAGTTCTTTATAGTCTTGAGGATGTGCAGTAATAATGCTGCCTTTTTGCTGATAGGCATCAGAAATACCTATTTGTTCTAACAGCGCAGGCCAAAGAGAAATGGAACGATTACCATGATCAAATATCACAGATTCTGCACTCTCCAACTCCGCAAATACTGCTAACATACCTGCAGCAGTCATACCTGCTGCTTTATCACCATAGGCTGTGTCTTCATCAAAAAGTGTAAGGGTATGTCCTTGCTGCAAGAGATTTAATGCTAAAACTCTTCCAACAAGTCCTACACCTGCGATACCTATATTCATACAATTCCTTTCTCATCAATCACGCAACGCGTGCTCTTGTCGCTCCGAACACCCTTGAAAGCAGAGCGATTTGAGAGGAGCGACGCTTTTTTGTTTCGTTTTTTCTAAAAAAATGAAAAGAGAAACAACGCCACGGTTAAGCTAATTGGGTAACCTGACAAATATAAAATTACCCAAATCACTTATGCATTCCCACGCAGAGCATGGGAACGAGTTAAATAGAGAGTAGCTTTGCTACGCGTTTTCTATCTTATCAGCTTCCACATACACTTCAGAACCCATCTCTTTAAATTTCTCAGACATTTCATCCATACCTTGTTGTTTAGCACTTTCTACATCTGTATCTAAAGCATCTGCATACTCTCGTACTTCTGCAGAAATTTTCATAGAACAGAATTTTGGTCCACACATAGAACAGAAATGTGCCACTTTTGCTGCTTCCATTGGAAGTGTAGCGTCATGGTAATCTCTTGCACGTTCTGGGTCAAGACCGATATTGAACTGATCTACCCATCTAAACTCAAATCTGGCCAAAGACATTGCATCATCTCTTGCTCTTGCACCTGGGTGACCTTTAGCAATATCAGCAGCATGTGCAGCAATTTTATAAGTAATCAATCCCTCTTTTACATCTTCCCTGTTTGGAAGACCAAGGTGCTCTTTAGGTGTTACATAGCAAAGCATAGCACATCCGTACCAACCGATCATCGCTGCCCCGATACCTGATGTGAAGTGATCATACCCTGGAGCAATATCTGTAGTTAGGGGTCCAAGTGTATAAAAAGGTGCCTCATGACATACTTCAAGTTGTTTATCCATGTTTTCTTTGATCATATGCATTGGCACGTGACCTGGACCTTCTATAATCGTTTGCACATCATGTTTCCAAGCGATCTTAGTCAATCTCCCAAGCTCTTCAAGCTCACCAAACTGTGCTTCATCGTTAGCATCAGCACCTGAACCTGGACGAAGCCCATCACCAAGTGAGAAAGTGACATCATACGTTTTCATGATCTCACAGATATCTTCAAAGTGTGTGTTAAGAAAGTTTTCT
>JAUVCL010000012.1 GCA_030595845.1 Campylobacterota bacterium | reverse complement strand
CATAGCAAACTTCTATCAAGATAATAATAATTTTGCTATAATACAGTAATATTACAATAAAGGAGTATTGATATGGCTTTAATCATTAAAGATAAACAAGTTGTTTATGTAGCACCACCAGTAAGATTAACAAAGGATGAGAAAAAGATTCTTGAAAATGCTTCTGTGAATCATAAGCTTATAAAAAGAGCAACTTCAAGAAAATATAAGATCGTTTAACATAGTCAGAACTCAAAAAGTATAATGCTTCAAATGCTAACTATCGTTTGTCTATTGATATCTTATCTAACTTAAAACTTTCAACTAATTTAGACAATGCACAAAGAGAAAAACTTTTCATAGAAGATATTTGTAAAAGAGTTCAGAAAAATGGAACTGTGATATATCTTCTAAGAGATGGAAATGAAACTTTTGGATTCATCGCACTCTCTGTTAGTTCCATAGATACCTTCCCATCTCTTCAAGTAGATTATATTTTTGTCAGTGAGCCTTACCGGGGCGTACCATTGGAAAAATTGGATAATAGTAAAACATCAACCTATTTGATTGAATTTGCCATAGAAATAGCAACGGAGATACAGGAGCAGGTCGGGCTTAGATATTTAGTCTTACTGCCTGATAACGACAGGCTTCAATCTGTTTATAAAGACATGGGATTCCAAGTTTTACCAAAAAAAGAGTGGATGTTTATTAAATTATAATCTTCTGCTTTCCCTTCCTCTCCTTTCCAAATCTTGCCCTATACGATCCTGTATAATCAAAATCCCACAATAACAAATTCAACCCAAAAGCACAAATGATAGAGCTATTCATTAACAGCTAAGATCAATAGAAGTAAATTTGTTAAAATTTATAATCATATAAAAACTAAATGAGTTGAGATAATTTATTTGGATAGATAAGCTGGATAGTTTAACTATTTGGAAAGTGTTCAAATAGCTTATCTTTGAAGTAATATTTTGAAGATTTAAAAAAAGAAGTAGAAACATAATTTATTAAGTGATAAATAGAAGTTCTTATTGGAACATTATACATGTATCAGGTTTCTTGTCAAGAGCTAAAAAAATCTTGTTATAAACGATGATTAAGTCTTTGATTTTGTTAGGCATTTTTGAGCTATGAAGTGCTACTTTTTTAAAAAATGTTCAAAAACTGTCTCAAAAAGATAATTTGAAAACGACTTTTAGAGTACTGGACCATATAACCCCTATGTATAAATTTAATCACATAGGAGAAAAACATGCTTAAAATTGCAATCACAAGCTTATCAGCTTATGCAGAGGGTGTTCTACATTTTGAATGGATAGAACTTGGTATAGAAAAAGAAGAGATTCAATCTTGTATAGCTAGAGTTCTTAAAAAAGGTGAATCGTTATGTCAATCAAAAAATCATCAAGAAATTTTCATTACTGATGCGGAATGGGATGGCATAGCCTTATGGGAAATAGGTGAATACGATTCGATAATTGACCTAAATGATAGAATTATTCTCATTGAAGAGAATATTGAGGAACATCAAATGAAAGCTGTCAAATTTCTTTTTGATAATTCTTTTGTAGAAAACATTGAAGAAATAATTGATAAATCCTTACTGGATGATGTGATTATTTATGAGAATAGTAGTATGGAAGATATAGCTGAAGAGTATGTAGAAAATTTTATCAATCTTGATAACTTAGATCCTCTCATAGCTTCAAATATCTGTTATGCATCTATTGGTAGAGATTTAGAACTTGATGGGTCATATTATGTTGAAGGATCTGATGTCTTTGAGTATATTGGATAATAATATAGTTCAATGTGTCATAAGATTTTTAACTCTTGGTAGAGATATGATTAATAAAGATATTTTATATAATGCCTATTATCGATTTAATGGAAATGTATTTGAAATAACTGTTGAGAGTGCAGATGAGTATATTGATGTCGATATGGCAGGATATTGTTATGAATCGGTTCAAAAACTAATAGATAATAGATGTCATATAGATATGGCTGTGAATATAACTTATGAAAATCTTCTTGGGGAGGTAGCATAATGACTATTACTAAGAGAAAAAATGAAAATCCATTAGGATATCGTATCACAGATAAAGTGAAACCTTTTAACTTTGGAGATACAAATTATATAGTTAGTGTACTTTTATATGATAGGTATATGTATCAGAATGTAAATGAATTTATAGGTAGATATACATTCTTTTTTATGCACTATATGCAATCTCTCGATGAGAAAAAAAAGCATCTTAGAATTGAAGAATTTTTAAAAGATAATAATCTAAATCATGAATATTTAGATGATAAAATTATAAAAACTACTTTTACTGTAAGAGCTAATAATATATATTTTAAAAAAGGTGTCAAAGAGGGTGAATGTTCTCTTGTGGGTATATTTTTTGCTGATAATTATAAAATATTTTGTACAACTTCTTATATGTTTTTTAAAGATAAATTTACAAATGAACAATTTATGTATTCGGGAGGTTTGATATGAGTGATTATCAAAATATGGATGAGTATTATAATTCCTATGATGAACAAGCTTACCATGATTATTTGGATGAATTATATTATGAATTTTTTCAAGCAAGAGAAGAAGCTTATTTTCAATCAAAAAAAGATTGCCTCGATATTGACTCAGATCTTATCTTATGTTTTTGGGAGGTTGATAGATGGTAATTGATGAAATTAAAGTAAAGCTTGATGAAATTTTACAAATACATAATGCATTACCAACTTGGCTACCTCTTACAAAAGAGTATGCCTACGAGTGTGGTTATCAAACGATTGATGGACTTAGAAAATGGTGTTATAACAATCTTGGTCCTGATGAATTTACAAAAAGAGGAAACCACTGGTATATTCATATATCTGTAATCCACTTTGTAAAAAGAAAGGTGATATAATGAGTCGTATGTCAATAGCCAATGAAAGGAAACGGAAGTTGGCGAAAGTTAGAATAAATGAGTATGGTATTATCATGCTCGATGGAAATATGAATGGTAAGAGACATAGACTTACTACGGGAAAGAAGGCAGATAAAAGACTGCTACAATGGTATGAAAACCATATAGAAGATGAGTTCTTTAAATTACATGAAGCAAAGTTTGGTACGACTACCAATGGTGCTATGACCTTTTCCGAATATGGAGAGTATATACTTGATATATCCAAGGGAAATAGAAATGAGTTTTCACAAAAAGAAGTTGAACAGCAATTTAAAAAATTGTGTGAAACTTTTGGAAGTATGAGAATATCAGATATTAAAGCAAGCCATATATTGAAATGGCAAAATAGTTGTGGATATGCTCCTAAGACAATACTCAATTATAGGGGTACCATGAATCTTATTATGAAAATGGCTCTTTATGATGATATTGTATCACGAAACCCATTGACAGTTGTAAAGGCTCCCAAAAAGATAAGAGGAAAGGTTGATTTCTTTAATCAAAAAGAGATGGAACTTCTCGTCAAGTCTGCAACAGGACAGTTAAAAAATGTTCTTCTCCTTACATTCTTTTCGGGATTAAGAGGAAGTGAAATAATTGCTCTTAAATGGAGTCATATAGATTTTGTTAATGAAACGATTACAGTTGAAGAGAGAATCAGAGAAGGTGTTGTCGATACAACTAAATCCAAAGTTGAAAGAGTTATAGATATGCTTCCACAAGCTAAAAAGGCATTGAAAGCGCAACAGCTTAAGACAGGTATAAAAGGTGAATATATATTTATTTCTAAATATGGAAAAACTTTTCAAAGACCAGATGCTTTGTCAAGAAGTTTAAAAACACTTTGTGCAAATATAGGTGTAAAGATTGGAACGCTTCAAACAGTAAGAAGATCGTGTAATACTCTGTTTAAGCAGTATGGATTACCAAATGATTGGATATTAGATACATTGGGTCATATGGATGATATTGTGAATCGAGAACATTATACTGGAAGATTGAAGCCTGATTTGTCAAAGATTGGCAGGGTGTTGGCAGGGTGATTGTTTAATTAGCTTGAAATGCCGTGTTTTAGGGGGTTATAATGGTGGCGCGAGAGGGAATCGAACCCCCGACACAAGGATTTTCAATCCTTTGCTCTACCAACTGAGCTATCGAGCCGACTTAAAGACAAGATGTCTGTTTAAGTGGGTAGAAGTATAACGGCTTAACCTTAAAAGATAGGCAAATAAAGTGCTAACTTAACACTTTTTCAATGCTTTTACTAATTCTTTAAATATTCCCCCTCTGTCCTTGTATGATTTGAACTGGTCAAAGCTTGCTGCAGCAGGAGAGAGTAGGGCTATGCTGTCAGCAGTATGTCGTTTGTCTATCTCTTTGATGGCGACCTCTATGGTTTTGGATTCTATAACATTGATCTGATAGGTATTTGAAAGGGCTAAAAGTTTGTCAGAGTTGGCCCCTATAGTATATAGTGTAAGTATAAGAGGCTGCATTACTTCAAAAAGAGGGGTGAGATCTACCCCTTTGTCATCTCCTCCTAAGATAAGATGGATGTGTTTATCACTATAGCCTTTGACTGCCTGTATGGTTGCATCCAGATTTGTGGCTTTTGAATCGTTGATCCAGAGTCTGTTCTGTGCATCATAGACTTCTTCTTGTCTGTGCTCATCCAGGGTAAAGGTATTCATGAGGTCATAGTCTGCCTCATCAAACAGTACTTTAGAGACAGCAAGTGCCAAAAGGGCATCTTGTAAGAATGCGGCTTTGAAGCGTAAGCGTGTAGCATCGAGGTTAAAATACTCTGCAACGAAGGCATTGGAGTCATACTCTACTACATAGGCATTTGTTTTTGGAAGTCTGAGCTCTTTGGGTATAAGCGCCAATTCACCTTCTTTCATCGTGAGTAGAGGTCTTAGCTTATCTGCTTCATATTGTTCGGGGGTTTCATGCCAGTCCAAATGGTCAGGGGTGATGGGGAGCAAAAGGTAAATATCGGGTGAAGCTGTATGGGTATGATGCAGGGCAAATGAACTGGACTCCAGTACCCATATAGGAGCATCGGTACTTAACTCGGCTAAAGGTGTTCCTATGTTCCCTCCGCTTACCGCACCTCTTTTTTCTAAAATGTGTGTAAGCATTTGTGTCGTGGTGGTTTTTCCATTGGTCCCGGATATCCAGATACTAAAAGGCATCTCTTCATCAAAATAATCATACTCACTTAAAAGATGTTGTGCACTTTGTATGAGGGGATGACTTGGCGTTAGACTTGGGGTTGTAACTTCAAGTTGACTCTTCCCAGGATCAAAAAGATGTGAAGGGAGTATTTGATTGTTATACGCATCTGTATAGGCTTCTTTTGTATTATCGTCAAAAAAAGTACAGCCTCCCCCTAGCTTTTTTGCGATGGCTTTGGTTGTTAGTCCGTATCCGAAAAGGGTTGGCTTCATAAAAAACTCCGTTTTTTAGATGAGAGATGAGAGATGAGAGATGAGAGATGCTTTATGTATGTCTCGTCTAGTTCGTGATCTTGATAGGTAACCTTACAGTTTTCATTTTTCATTTTTCATTTCTCTCTTTTCATTGTTTACGGGGTTATCTGAACTTAAATGAGATAAGTGCCAGGATATTTACAATAAAAGAGATCATCCAAAAACGAACAATAATTTTATTTTCTGCCCATTTTTTGAGTTCATAGTGGTGATGTATGGGAGCCATGAGAAAGACACGTTTTCCCCGTAGTTTATAGCTACCTACCTGCAGTATGACTGAAACAGTTTCGATCACAAAGATAAGACCAATGAGTATAAGTAGTACTTCACTTTTCCCTAAAATAGCCAGATATGCAATAAACCCACCAATGGCAAGACTGCCTGTGTCTCCCATAAAGATCTCTGCAGGGTAACAGTTGTACCATAAGAAACCAAGTAATCCGCCAGAGAGGGCAACAGCTAAAATAGTTACTTCTCCCACACCTTTGATGTTAGGCACAAGAAGATACTGGCTGAAAATAGCATGTCCCGTGATATAGGTAATAAGGCCAAGTGTAACAAGCGCAATAATAGAAGGAACGGTTGCCAGTCCGTCAAGACCATCAGTAAGGTTAACTGCGTTGGTGGTAGCTAAAAATACAAGTATCCAGAAAGGGATAGCGGCATAGCCCAGATCAAAAAGAGGTGTTTTAAGAAAAGGTACATAGAATTCTGTAGGAAACCCTGTGTAAAGTAGCACCCCGGTCGCAAGGGCTGCGATGACAGCCTGTAAGAACATTTTACCTTTAGGGCTTAGTCCTTCGAGATTATCTCCAGCCATGACTTTTCCCAAGTCATCTTTAAATCCGACAAGTCCAAACCCGACAAGCGTGATCAATCCACCCCAAATATAAAGGTTGCCAAGATCAACCGTCAAGAGTGCCGCAATTAGTGTAGCAGTGATAAAAACAGCACCACCCATAGTAGGGGTCTTTCCTTTGCTCTCATGTGCGGGAACATATTTGCTTATGGGTTGGTTTGCATTTTTTGCCAGTGCCCAGGAGAGATACTTTGGCATGACAAAGATTGTGAGTGTAAAAGCGATGAAAAATGCAAGCCCGGCACGTACAGAGATGTATCCAAAAAGATTAATATCTAAAAGTTGTGAGAGTTCATATAACATAGGTGACTTTCATTTAAATTTTTTATTAAAGAATTAAGAAAGTTTATTCTACTATTATTTCAATAAAAAATACGAAGAGGTATTGATAGTATGAGCAGTCAAAAAACAATTTTAATTATTACCGATGGTATTGGGTGTAAACCGGACAGTACATGCAATGCATTTAAAGATGCTACAAAACCGACTTATGACCGTTTATTTGAAACCGCACCCAGAGCGCTTATCTCGACGCATGGTTTGAGTGTAGGGTTGCCTGAGGGACAAATGGGAAATTCTGAAGTGGGACATATGACTATAGGGTCGGGACGTATCTTGTATCAGGATCTGGTGAAGATCACTTTGGCACTTGAAGACGGGAGCATAGAGAATAACGAAGCATTGAATGCGACTTTGGTTAAAAGTGACCGTGTACATCTCATTGGCTTATTGAGTGATGGAGGCGTACATTCACATATTAACCAGACTATTGGCTTGGTGGAACTGGCAAAGAAGAGAGGGAAAGAGGTCTTTTTACATTTGATCACAGATGGCAGAGATGTGAGCCCAACTTCAGCAAAAATGTATGTAGAGCAAATAGAAGCACTATGTGATGAAACGATCTCCATTGCTACGATAGGGGGCCGCTTCTTTACAATGGACAGAGATAACCGTTGGGAGAGAGTACAAAAAGGGTATCAGGCGATCGCGGAAGCAAGACCTTCTACTACGCTGAGCCCAGTAGCTTACATTGATGCTTCTTATGCCAAAAATGAGTTGGATGAGTTTGTAGAACCGGTGGCATTTTCAGGATATGAAGGTTTGAAAGAGGATGATGTATTGATACTGACAAATTTCCGTTCAGACAGAGTAAGAGAGATTACAGCTGCACTGGGTGATGAGCATTTTGATGAGTTCGCATGTTCGTATATACCACTGAATATTGCAACTATGACCAAATATGATGCCTCTTTCCCTTATCCGATACTTTTTCCAAAAGTTGCACCTGAGAATACCTTGGCAGAAGTCATCTCTACTGCGGGATTAAGACAACTGCATACGGCAGAGACTGAAAAATATGCGCATGTCACGTTCTTTTTGAATGGCGGTATAGAAGAACCTGTCATGGGAGAGAGCAGAGTGCTTATCCCAAGCCCAAATGTGAAGACCTATGACCTACAGCCTGAAATGTCCGCACCCCAGGTAGGTCAAGCAGTACTCACAGCGATGGAAGAGTCTTATGATTTTATCGTAGTCAATTTTGCCAATGGTGATATGGTAGGTCATACAGGTAATTATGAAGCCGCACGTGAAGCGGTTAATGCAGTGGACACAGAGTTGGGATTGATCATAGAACAAGCAAAAGAGGATGGTTACGCGGTTGTATTGACTTCTGACCATGGAAACTGTGAAGAGATGAGAGACAGTGAAGGTCATGTCTTAACCAATCATACGGTAGGTGAAGTCTGGTGTTTTGTCATGGCAGAAGGTGTGACAGAAGTAAAAGAGGGGTGTGGACTTAATAATGTTGCACCTACTGTTTTAAAATTGATGGGGCTTGAACTACCTGAAGAGATGGATGAAGCACTTATTTAATCTAGGGTTATTGGCGATGCTCTTGATTTGACTAAATCTTTTTTTCATAGTATCATAGAATAATGTATTTTTAGGGATAGAATTTTTGTTAAGGATAAAACTTTTACAGAAAATTAAAAGGGGCGTTGTTCCCTTGTAATGGAGAAGAAGTTATGGAAAATAAAATTAAAAAGTCTGTGGGCATACTGCTTGCACATATTATCAAGGTGGATCATAGAGATCTTGAGAAGTCTGTACCCTTGTTTTGTGACATAATGGGAAAAAATTTTGAGTGTACACATAATGAAGTGAGAGATTTTCTTTATGAAATCATGGATAAATCGTATGATCTGGATACACATATAGAGATCATTAATGACGCCTTACGTGATGATAAACTTTCAAAGTTTCATGTTTTGGAACAATTGAACCATGTTATTTATTCAGATAAGATCGTTCCCCATGATTATGAAATTTTTGAAGAGATTAAAAATAAACTTTTTGTGCGTTGACGTCTTACGTTGTAAGTAACAGAGCAACAATATAATTTAAAAGGATAATAATGAAATTTACAGGGAATAATGTTTTAGTGACTGGTGCAAGCAGAGGGATAGGTGCGGAAATTGCCAAAGGATTGGCGGCTATGGGTCTTAAGGTATGGGTGAACTTTCGTTCTGGTGAAGTTGAGGCAAATGCAGTTAAAGCAGCCATTGAAGCAGAAGGTGGAAAAGCAGAAGTGATCGGTTTTGATGTCAGTGATGAAGATGCTTTTGTTGCTGCAATGAAGAGCATTGTTGCAGCGGATGGTGAGTTGGCCTATCTTGTAAATAATGCGGGTATCACAAAAGATGGTTTGGCAATGCGTATGAAGTCTGCACAGTTTATGGATGTGATTGAAGCCAATCTGAAATCGACATTTATAGGCTGTAGAGAGTCTCTTAAAGTCATGCGTAAAAAACGTTTTGGTTCCGTTGTGAACATTGCATCTATTGTCGGAGAGACCGGGAATGCGGGGCAGACAAATTATGCTGCATCCAAAGGTGGAACGATAGCTATGACTAAAAGTTTTGCGATTGAAGCTGCGACAAGCGGTATACGTTATAACACGATCACTCCAGGTTTTATAGCAACCGAAATGACGAATGTCTTAAAAGATGAGGTGAAAGATGCTTTTACTGCAAAAATACCTATGGCAAGATTTGGTAATCCTTCTGAAGTAGCAGATGCTGTGGCCTTTTTACTTTCAGATCACTCTTCTTACATTACAGGCGAAACGCTTAAAGTCAACGGCGGGATGTTTATGTAAGAGGGGTTTTCCCTCTTACGCTTTATCTTTCTTCAAAACTCTTTTTATGGAGTACCATAGGATCATTAGTAAAGCAGCGATGAGAAATCCTGTCATCAGCATGTCATTGTATGCGATCAGTACCTCTTCAAAGTTCTTGATCAGATAGACCCAGATAATAATAGCGATGAAGGTAGAAAAAAGTACAACAAACAGAGTCACCTCATGTCTAAAACCGATCAAAAACCCTACAAAACTTCCCACAACCGGACCTGTCATAGCAAAAGGTGTTAACACAAATAATATGAGTCCAAGGACACCATAACGTTTGATCAGTGGTTCGTAAGTATGGGCATTTTTTTTAGATTTGGCTAAGAATTTCCTGAGTGCTGGATAAGTGATGAGATCAATTTTCTTCCATGAAAGTACAAAAAGAGGATACAAGATGAGTACCATCACGGACTCAATAAAAAAATTGAGGCCAACAAGAATAGTAGTATCCATTTGTGAAGCTACACCAATGGAAAGCCCTGCCATTCGTCCAAATATGACATTCGTTGCAGTAATACTGAGTAACTGTTGGAGATAGTCTGGGAAAAAAAGTGTAGAAAGTACCAAGAGTATAAGAAAACATCCCAATAAGAAGAGACCCAAAAGTAAGAGTTTCCCCTCTTTATGTTTTAGCAATGTATGATTGATCTTCACCTATAACCCTTTTCCAGACTGGATACTTAAATTATAGCATGATATTCATATACTAGGTAAATCATTTTGAGGTATAATATATAACTATAATAAAGAGAGGAAAGCTATTGGCACGGATACTTGTACTGGAAGATGATAAGTTGTTTAATGAAACACTTGAAGATTTCCTGGAAGAAGAGGGACATCATATTGAGTGTGCATTAGACCCGTATAGCGCACTAGACCTAAGTTATGAACAGGTTTTTGATCTTTATTTGTTTGATGTCAACTTACCTTATGAAAATGGGTTTGAGCTTTTAGATAAATTACGTAAAAGTGGAGATGATACGCCCTGTATCTTTATTACCTCCAGAGAAGACAAGGCATCGCTTAAAGAAGGTTTTGAAAAAGGGGGAGATGACTTTATTTTAAAACCCGTAGATCTGGATGAGCTTTTATTGCGGATACAAGCAGTATTGCGAAGACAAGTACGTAGTCAAATGGTGCAGATCGATACCTATAAATTTGATATTTTAAGTAAGACTTTGTATCAGGGTGATGAGACGGTAGAGTTAAGTATAAAGGGTGGTGAACTGCTGTTGGCTCTTTTGGAAGGTAAAGGCAGAGTGGTTCCTTTGGAACAGATCAAAGAACGGTTGTGGAGTTCTTCAGAAGAAGCAAGTGATGGTGCCTTAAGAGTGTATATAGCCCAACTTAAAAAATATTTTCCTACCCATATACATAATGTACGTGGGGTGGGATACCAGATGAGTATCAAATGATAAGTCGCCGAACAGAGATCATTATTGCAACAGTGATCTATTTTGTGACGATGTTTACATTACTGACTGCCGTATACCGTTTTTTGGAAAACTGGCATTTTGCAGAGTTTAAGTTTTTTATAGCGGGTGCTTTGGTTTTTCTTATAGCAATAGGATGGGGGTATGTACTTTCTGCACTTATTTTTGCACCTAAAAAACAGATGGAAGATACCTTAACCTCTTTGACCAATGACATTATCCATGAACTGAATATTCCTCTCTCTACGATCAAAGCAAATACTGCTATGTTGAAAAAAAATATGGAAGATGAAAAGTCCTTAAAGCGCATTAGACGGATAGAAGATGCCTCTGTGAGACTTAAAAAACTCTATGATGAACTGGTTTACAGTATACATAAAGAGATGCATACCATAGAAAAAGAACGTTTTAATGTACAAGACCTGATAGAAGAACGGGTGAGTATATTTCAAGAACAAAAACGTAACCCTTTTGTATTGACTATGGAATTTTATGAGATAGAAGTGGATAAAATAGGATTCGAACAAATGTTTGATAATCTTATTTCAAATGCTATGAAGTACTCTTCCAAGGAGACAACTATCACTGTGACTTTGAAGCATCATACTTTATCTGTGAAAGATGAAGGTGTAGGGATGAGTCCCACAGAACTGTTACGAATACACGAACGCTATTATCAGGCAGATGATGCAAAAGAGGGAGCAGGTATAGGCGTGGCTTTGGTCAAGGCATATTGTGACGGGGAAGGTATAGATATCCATATAGAGTCTCAAAAAGGTGTAGGCACAGAAGTCAGTCTCAATGTCTCCAAGGTGCATGTGTAAATGGACGATATAAGGCAATTCACGTTTCATTCATCTTGGCATATTATGATTATGTATTAAAATTAAAGGATTAAGTATGAAATTTAAAACAACATTATTGATATTTGGAGCTACACTCCTGTTTACCTCTTCTGTGCAAGCACAAACTTCTGCTGAAGCGTTGTTTGAGGCAAAATGTGCGAGTTGCCATGTTAAAACAAGACCCAGTGATATTTCTACCTTGGTCGCGCCTCCTATCATGGGTGTGGCAAGACATGTAAAAATGACTTATAAAACAAAGGAGGAAGCTGTAAAGTTCATCACTGAGTATACCCTTGACCCTCAAGAAAGTAAAGCTGTATGTATGCCTGATAAACTAAAACGTTTTGGACTGATGCCTTCTCAAAAAGGTAATGTAAGTAAAGAAGAATTGACTACGATCGCGGGTTGGATCTATGATAACTTTGGGAATCAGGGACAAGGTCAGGGACGCGGACAAGCGTGTAAAGAGAAATAGATGACAACTACCATTTTACTCCTTGAAGATGATCAGCAGCTTAGTGATACGGTAAAGCAGTTTTTGACTTATCAAGGGTATGAGGTACTGTGTGCCTATGATGGACTGCAAGCACAAGATCTTGCTTATGAAAGACATATAGATATGATGTTACTTGATGTAAAAGTACCGCATCAAAATGGTTTTGATTTTTTAAAAAATTTACGTGATAATAATGTACAGACACCTGCGATATTTATTACTTCTTTGAACTCCGTAGATGATGTGACACGGGGCTTTGATATAGGGTGTGATGACTATATTCGTAAGCCTTTTGCATTGAAAGAGTTACTTGTTCGTATAGAGGGATTATTAAAACGTCGTTTTGGTACCCATGAAGAGAAGATCAATTTAGGGGATGGGTATTTTTTCGACATTAAGGAAAATATTTTGACCAAAGATAACCAAAGGGTTGCGATTAAGAATAAAGAATCCAAACTCCTCACTCTTTTTTTAGAATATCCCAATGAACTACTTACTTATGATAAAATATTTGAACGTTTATGGGATTATGATGAAGAGCCGAGTGCAGGTAGTTTGAGATCGTATGTCAATACTGCACGGTCTTTTTTAGGTAAAGAAAATATAGAAACAATTAAAAATGTAGGATATCGATTTGTTAAAGAGTGAAAAAAAAAGTTTAATTCGGTTTTTACTGATCTATTTAGGATCAACCTTTTTACTTTT
Organism: Campylobacterota bacterium; assembly: GCA_030595845.1. Classification (GTDB taxonomy): domain Bacteria; phylum Campylobacterota; class Campylobacteria; order Campylobacterales; family Sulfurovaceae; genus Sulfurovum. The sequence goes on along the minus strand of JAUVCL010000012.1, from coordinate 9,237 downwards.
TTCTATTGCTTCATGGATATTTTACACTTCACAAAAACATCATCTTCTTGATAAGCAAAGAGATGCACTTAAGTTTGAGTCTGCACAGATCACAAGCAAATTAAGAACACTGCATAAGAGCTTCTCTTCCAGACTTACTTATCCGGTAGATCCTTTTGTCAAGTCAGCTATTTATGATCTTGATAAAACATATATTTTTGGGACAGATAAGCCAAGAGAGCTTTTAACACAAAAAGAGTATATGGCCATTGAAAGTAAACTTTATTATCTTTCTAAATTGGAACCCTATTATCTTGGGGCTGCTTTTTTACTCGTCACTAAAGAACTGGATGAGAAGCCCATCTTTGAGCTTCAAAGGAATATAGGATTTTTTTTATTGAGTGCCGGGATGTTTTTTGCACTTTTGGGACTGTTCTTAGGTAGACTTTTTATAGCCCCTATGCGAGAAGCTATAGAAAAAATGAACCATTTTATACAAGATGCTACACACGAACTGAACACGCCTATCTCTACCATACTAACGAACATAGAGATGCTGGAAACCTTTGGTGCATGTGAAAAAAGTGATGAGCTTAAACGTATTGAGATCGCTTCTAAGACCTTGAGTATGATCTATGAGGACTTGACTTACCTGAATCTAAATCATAATTATTACAGGAATATAGAATCACTTGATATCTCTGGCTTCATTGAGGAAAGAATGATCTATTTTTCTGTGATGGCAGAGCAAAAAGATTTAAAACTTGAGATAGAAATTGAGCCTGACGTTGTCTTGGAGATCGATAAAAATGATGCAACACGTCTTATTGATAATCTCATCACGAATGCCATAAAATATAATAAAACACAAGGGCTTTTAAAAGTGATGCTTAGCAAAGAATCGCTGTCTATTATTGATACAGGCAGTGGTATACAAAAGAAAGATCTAGATACGATCGTGTGTCGTTTTAAACGGGCCAATAAGAGTGAGGGTGGTTTTGGTATAGGACTTGATATTGTCAATCAGATTGTAGAAAGTTATGGATTTGGGTTAGTTGTTCGCTCTCAAGTTGGAAAAGGAACGGAGGTTGTAGTCAAATGGGAAAAATAATCTTTTTATGTATGCTATTTTCTGCAGTGGTCTTTGCTGGTAATATTAGCATAGAGGATAAACAACAGGTGCAACAAAAATGTTTACAGTGTCATAATCAGGAACAGATCCCTAATGCATTGATCTACCGACGTTACCTTAAGAAATATAGCACACAAGAAGCGATGAGAACAGTAATTTTGAAGTATTTAAAGGATCCAAAACAGGAAAATTCTATTATGCCGCATCCCTTCTTTTCAAAGTTTTCTATGAAAGAAGTATCAGATCTAGATGATGAAGATTTGAAAAAAAACATACAAACGTTTTTAGATACTTTTGATCTGAAGAAAAAACTGGTTCTGCCTGAGTAATTGAACCCTTTCAAAGGGTTCAATTCACTTTGTGTTGATATTGTTTGTGTATGCTCTGTTTTTTATAATTGGAGAAATAATATGTTACGAATTTTAATACTATTTTTATGTACAGTTCCACTTTTTAGCTCTACTTTGGATGGACTCATTACCTATGCCATGGAATACAGTACGGTAGTGAAGCAGAGTAAAGCTCAGATGGAGCTGGTTCAGGCACAGCGTAAAGAGAGTGAGTCTGTTCAGTTTGGAACTATAGACTTGGTTGGGAGTTATACCCGTTATAACTTACCAAGAACCCTGGCACCACTGACGCCAGCCAGTATTTTGAACGATCCAACCGCAGTACCGACGACAAGCAATCTCTTTGGCACGGGGGTGATGTATACTGTACCCTTATTTACCGGTTTTGCACAGACGAAACAGGTAGAGATGGACTCCATAGCTACACAACTTTCCCAGAGTAAACTCTCCCTTACAAAAGAGCAGCTTTCTTATAACGTGGCATCACTGTACCTTTCCGTTTTAGCACTGCAAGAGATGTCAACTGCGCAGCAAAAATATGTGAAAACATTGAAGAAACTGAGAGATATCATTAAAAAAGAGGTGAGATTCGGTAAGAAAGCACAGATAGATCTTTTAAAAGCAGAGAATGATCTTTATGGCAATATCTCTTATAGGGAAGTACTTAAAGGCAATATTGCCATGACCAAAGCTTCTTTGGCAAGTCTTGTAGGCAAAGATCACATCGGAGAACTCAAGTCCGTAAAAGTCTTTGTGAAAAAACCGAACTACTCGATAGAAAGACTGTTGAATGAAGCTTCTAGTCTGGATAAAGTACATATTACTGAACTCAACATTAAAAAAGCCAATAAGGGTATAGAGAAGAGCAGTGCCAGCAGGTATCCTCAAGTCTCTCTTAGCAGTTATTACGGCTACAACTATGGTGAAAATGACGGAAGTAACAAGTATCCGGGAGATTTCAATTCTCAGAAGAATTGGCAAATAGGTGTGAATGCAAAATGGACATTGTTTGATTTTGGCAAAAATGATGCAAGTACCCAAAAAGCCAAGATAGCACATATGCAGGCAACATTGAGTAAACAGCAGACACTTTTAGATCTTAGAAAGACTTTGGTAGAAGCTTTGGAGAAGATGAAGCAGGAGTATGCCAAATACCAGGGAAACCTCAAGCAACTTGCATTGGTAAAGAAAAGTGAGAAAATTGAAAATGTGCGTTACATTAATGGTGTTTCTACCATCAATGACCTGCTTTATGCAAAAAGTCAAACCAATCTGGCTTCCGCAAAGTTGATAGAGAGCAGATATAACTACCAAAAAGGGAAGTTTTATATGGATTACTTATTGGAAAAAGGGGTACAGAAATGAAGAAAAAAACCATTATTATCATAGCAATCGTTTTAGTGGTATTGGTTCTCGCTGCGAGACTTTTACAAAGTAGAAAAGCTGAGATCACCAATGCAACACTTCCTTCAGCTGGGGCAGTGACTGTTTCTGTGGTTAAAGCAAAGCAAGGAACCATGCAGCATAAAATACCTTTTCTTGCACAGATCATGGCAGATAAAAGCATAACCCTTTCAACCAAATTGGCAGGATATGTAGAAAAAGTATTTGTAGCAGAGGCACAAAAAGTCACAAAAGGTGAAATGCTTGTACGTATTGATGCGATTGAGTTAAATTCAAACATTGAGGCACTTAAAGCAACATTGAATGCACAGCGAAATGATCTGAGTTTGGCAGAAAGTATTCATGCAAGAAATGTAAAACTTTTTGCCATAGGTGGACTTGCCAAAGAACAGCTTGATATCTCAGAGGTATCACTGAACGTGAAAGCTTCGATCATGGAAAATACCAAACAAAAGATAGGACAACTTGAACACCAACTCTCGTATTTGACAATAGTGGCACCTTTTGATGGTGAGATAGATGCGATACTCCTTCATGAAGGTGACTTGGCAGCTTCAGGGAAAGCGATTTTGAGGATGAGTAACGCAAAGCAGAAAATGCTCTTTTCTTATGCCCCTGCAAAAAATAATAGCATACAAAAAGAGCAAGATGTGTTTATGGAAGGCAAACAGGTAGGCGTTGTAAAATCTATCTATACTACGTCTACAAAGGGATTGATCTCTGCTGAGGTAACATTGAGTCAAAAAATAGACTTGCCGATAGGAAGTTTTGTAAATATTAAAGTATTAACCAAAGAAGCCCATGGATGTATTGTCCCTTCGGACACCATTTTACATAAAAAAGAGCATACGTTTGTGATGGCTTACCGTGAAGCTAAATTCTCTCCTATGAAAGTAAATATAGAGATACAAAATACACAGCAAGTATTGATATCTCCTTGTCCTAAAGTACCTTTGGCACAGGCGAGTGAAGTCAAGTTGGCGCAACTGCCTGCTTATGATGCCGTTAATATCATTGGGGTTAAAAAATGAGTAAAGGATCTGGCTCCTGGGTAGAGAGGATTTTAAGAAAACCGCATATTATCCTTGCTTTTCTTGCCCTCTTTGTATTGACCGGTATCACAGGTTACAATAAAATGCATAGAAACCTTTTCCCTAACTCCAACTACCCTGAAGTCGCATTGGTCATTGTTCAGCCCGGAGCATCGGCTAAAACGATGGCATCTAACATCGCCGTCCCTGTAGAAGAAGAGCTTTATGCGCTCGATGAGATACGCCGTGCCTACTCCAATACCATTGACGAAGTGACGGTTATTAAGGCAGAGTTTGAGTACAGTAAAGATATTGATACGGCAGTGAATGATGTCACAACGGCACTCTCCAAGATCCGCGCCAAACTCCCCAAAGACATTAAAGAACCGCAGATCATTAAGATCACAGAAGCCACAGCTCCGGTACTTGTTGTTGCTATGTCACCTAAAGGAAACACGGCGCTTACCCTGGAAGATATACGAGACCTGGCCAGCAGTCATATTAAACATACACTCTTGAAAACCAAAGGTATCGCAAATGTGGATATCTTTGGTGGGTATGACAAAGAATTACAGATCATTGTGGATAAAGAGAAGCTGGATAGCTATCAGCTCTCTTTGGGGCAGGTGATCGCTACCATTCAAAAAAATGATAATGAATATGCCGTAGGTTTTGTGAGCAATACAGAACATCGCTACTTGCTCAAGTCACAAGGGAAAAGAGATCAAGTTAGTACGTTAAAAGCTTTGATGCTTACGCCAGAAGTGAAACTCTCGGATGTGGCTACAGTTTATTTTGGACATTACGAAAATGCTGCTGCTTATTATGGGAACGGTAAAGCTGCGATTGCTCTGTCTATACAACGTTCTGTCTCTGCAGATGTCATTCAAACCATCAATAAAGCAGAACATGTGATCGCTGACTTTAAAAGGCAATATCCCAACATCAATTTTGAAGTGAGTGATACGCAAAAAGAGACGATAGAACAGAGTACGACCAATATGTTTGAGTCTCTACGTGATGCGATCATCATGTCCACGATCGTTGTGTTCCTCTTTTTAGCAAGTTTCCGTCAGATCTTGATCGTGCTTGTAACCATTCCTTTGGTGTATACCTCCACAATTGCCTTGATGCACCTCTTTGGTATAGATTTTAATGTCATTACACTGACTGCGATCATTTTGGCCTTGGGTCTGTTGCTCGATGATACCGTCGTGGTGATGGAAAACATAGAGCGGCACTACCGGGAATTGGGAAAAGAGATACAGACGGCAGTTTTTGATGGAACCAAGGAGATCATGTTTGCCGATTTCTCCGGTACGGTCACAACTATGCTCGCGCTCTCACCGATGCTTTTTGTCGGTGGATACCCTCAGACGATCTTTGCACCGCTTGTATCTACGCTTTTATTGGCTTTGGTCGCTTCTTATGTGATATCTATCATCGCAGTACCTCTGCTTTCACTTTATATTTTGTCGATCAAAAATCCAACTTTGCTTAAAGTAGAAAATGCCTTCCATTCCGTGATAGGTCGTGCAAATGACATGGTACAGGGCTTCTTCTCTGCTATTGTAAGTGCTATCACTGCTTCTAGACGTTTAGGTTTTATTTCAGTGGCTGTACTCATTGCACTCTTTTTGATCTCAGTGAAAGTCGTTATGCCAGTGGTGGGACAGGAACTGATGCCTCCGATGGATACAGGGGGTGTAAACATTCAGGTCACCACAGATGCAAATCTTCCTATAGAAAAAAGTGAACTCATCATGAAAAAGATCAATAAGATCATTGAAGAGCAGGGTGAAGTTTTACGTATTTCAGGGAGTATCGGTTCTGAGGCAGGGGTATTGAGTATCGGGTCAGGGTCTGGGATAGACCATCTTTTTGTCATAGCTACGTATGTGGACAGATACCAAAGAGAGGCAGATATTTGGGAGATTTCAAGGGACTTGCGTAAAGAGATAGCGAAAATTCCACATGTGAAGTATTTAGATATTTCTCCTGCGGGCTCTACAGCAATGTCGAGTATCAAGGCGAGTGTAGATGCAAGGTTGAGTTCTACAGACTTGAATTTACTGCAAAGCTCAGGAATAGAGGTAGAAAAAGCCTTGAAGAAGACACAAGGGATTGTGTCAACTTCTATCTCCTGGGATATGGATAAAGTGGTCTATAACCTCAATATAGATGAAGCTGAAGCCATGCGTTACGGACTTAAACGTTCAGATGTGACCAGCCAACTTCAACTGGCTTTGAGAGGTGCACCTGTGGCTGCTTTTGCCAAAGAGAACAGTATAGACTACCTTGTAAGAGTATGGTTGCCTAAAAAACAGATAGATGATTTTGATACGATCTTAGGCATGCTTATCGATACTTCTAAAGGGTTGATCCCTTTAAATAAGATCGCTACTTTAGATTCTATAAAAGAACCTAGTTCTATTACTAGAGATGGATTAGAATATACACTTGAAGTCTATGGAAACAGAGAAAAAGGTGCCATCTCACATATTATGGAAAGTTTTGAAAAACAGCTTGAAGAGGTAACACTTCCTCAAGGTGTAGAGTTGGAACAGGTAGGAGATGTGAAACAGTTTAAAGCAGCAGCAGGACGTATGGTTTCTGCCATATTGGTAGCTGTGGTGCTTATGTTTTTTACGCTCATCGTCATGTTTGCCAATGTGAAGATATCATTGATGATACTTTTTTCTATCCCTCTCACAGTAATTGGGGCATCATGGACGATGCTTTCGGTAGGATATCATGTTTCCATGCCGGCCATGATGGGCTTTATGTTGCTCTCAGGGGTCATTGTCAACAATGCCATTTTACTCATTCACTTTGCATTGGAACAGATACAGGCAGGAATGAATACAAAAGATGCCATGATGGAATCTCTTAAAATCCGTACGCGACCGGTACTTATGACAGCAATTGCCGTTTCTGTAGGGATGCTTCCTGTAGCACAGGGGGCAGCGATAGGACTGGAAAGATTGGCACCATTGGGTACGGTAGCAATTGGTGGGTTGATCGTAGGTACGTTTATGACACTGGTATTTATCCCTATTGTGTTTATCTGGACAGTGAAAGAAGAAAATGTAAGAGAAAATTAGTTCCCAAATCACGAAATAGAAATTCAGTACTCTTCGCAATCATTGCATTCAAGGGCTTCGTGTAAAATCATCGCCGAACCTATGGGTGCAACTCAAATTTGACACAAACCCCTTAAACACAAGCATTACATAGATTACAAGAATACTATTTTGTGATTTGGGAATTCACACTCACTTCATACTTGTTTGTTATAGTAAAAGAAATACTATATTTTGGAGTGATAAATTAATGAAAAATAATATACTAAAAAGTTTGCTAGCAATAGGTACAGTTTTTGTAATGACAGGTTGTGGAGGAAGTTCTTCTCCTGTGGATGATATACCGATTGATCTACAGGATCCTATAGATGAATCAGCTACATTACCAACAGAGATACAAGATGCAATTGATGGACCTGTCTCCAAACTCTCTGAAGAGCTAACCAATTCATTGTCTCATATGGGAAATGAAGAAAGACTCGCATATGATGTTTATAATACTTTAGCAGTAGAGTATCCTAATTCCGGACCATTAAATAAAATTCCAGACTCCGAATATGTGCATATTACGGCAGTGCAAGAGTTAATTAAAAAATATAAACTTAGTGATGATATCAACTTTACAAATATAGACCTTCCTGCACTGGGGTATATGAATACTCCTATAGAAGAGATGGAAGCAGGAACTTATGATATAGAAAAAATTCAAAAACTTTATGATGATTTAGTATTGCAGGGATCAGAATCAGAAATAGAGGCTTTAAAAGTAGGATGTGCTGTAGAGGTGATAGATATCTATGATTTAGATGAGTATATTGAGATGGCTCATGCATCAGATGCTGCAGATATAGAGACAGTGTTTACGAGTTTACGTGCAGGTAGCTATAACCACTATTGGTCATTTGATAATGCGCTTATTAAAAAGGGTGAAGCGGAGGGGTGTTGTCCTGTCGCCTTGAGTCTTGGACATACAGCCTGTCCTGACTATCTGTAAAAATAATATAGAAAGCAGAAAAGTGTTTTTGTTGTTTTTAATACACACTTAACATTTTTCCGTCATAATACATCCCAAAAAAAGACCTCTATGCTAAGAAATCGTCATTTTATCTCCTATTTTAGCACCACACTCTTGTATCTGTCTATGGGAGGATTCTTTTTTTATGCACAAAATTACTACCTTGTCTCTGCACAAAAATCTGAAGAAAAAATTTTAAAAATGACTTTGTCTGCTTTTGTGCCTGAAGTGATTCCCCCGGTTGAATCCATAGAAGAACCTATCGTTGAGGAAGAGCCTGTTGTTGAACATGAAATTATCAAAGAGCCTCTTTCCAAAGAAGAACCTAAGATAGAAGAAGAGATCATTCCTGAGCCTATAGTGAAAAAGGTTGTACCTAAACCCGTGGTTAAAAAAGTCAAAAAGAAACCTGAGATCAAGAAAAAAACCAAAAAGAAGAAGGTTAGAAAAAAGCAGTCAAGTAAAAAAGTCTCTGCAAGGAAATCAAAAAGTTCTAAAGCAGAAAAAAATAAATTTCTTGCCAATATAAGAGCCACGATCAATAAGCACAAGTCTTATCCAAGGGTTGCTAAAAAAAGACGAATGCAAGGTAGTGTAAAAGTAAAATTTACTATCTTACGTTCTGGGAAAGTAGGAAATATTTCCCTGAATGGCCCTAAAGTATTTCATAGTTCGGCACGCAGGGCAGTTAAAAGTGCATTTCCGGTGAATGCCAAAAAGTCTCCCATTAGATTACCGCAAAGTATTAATCTTACGCTACGCTATCAACTTAGATAAATTTAACACATAATTAACACTAATCTTCTAGAATTATGCTAAATATTTTTAGGAGAGTAAAGATGAAAAAGGCAATTTACCTCTCTTTGGCGTGTTCATTATGGATACAAGCTGCCGAAGTTGAGTTGGAAACGATAAACGTAGAGACAAAAGTAGATACAGAAGTGATCAAAGATGTGCATGGGGAAGACATCAAATCAGCAGACTTAGGGGAAGCATTGTTTAAGCAGTCACCTTCTGTCGCATTGGTAAGAAGATCAGGGATTGCAAATGATGTCATTGTAAGAGGACAGAAAAAAGACAATATCAACGTAACGATTGATGGTGTAAAGATATATGGTGCTTGTCCAAACAGAATGGATCCTCCGGTTTCTCATGTCTTAACCAATAATATTGACTATATTGAGATCAATGAAGGTCCTTACAATGTAGAAGACTTTGGTGTTTTATCTGCGGATGTGAAAAT
>JAUVCL010000192.1 GCA_030595845.1 Campylobacterota bacterium | reverse complement strand
GGCGGGGCAAAACATTTTGAATTTTATGGGAAACAGTAAAGTCTTGATCCTTGCACATACTTCCATGGATAAGGTGACATTGTCTGATGATGTAAATGTGATGCTAACACCTCAGTTCTATACACTCAAAAAAGAGCCTTTACCGGTCCAGTATGCCTATCAGGCAAAACGCATTGCTCCATCACTTTTTGAAAGCTTGCTTGAAGAAGGTAAGTCTTATGAGTATATGGTCTGGAAAGAGGAAGAGGAGTGGGTGTTTCTTGCCTATGACCTGGAGATGATCACAGCATTTTTGGAACATAAAGGTTTTGTTTTGGAGCATATCTCCAAACTCTTTTTTGCCCAACAGTCTGCAGATCTTTTTACAGACCCTTTCCTCCTGGGTTCTAATGAAGCTTTGGTCTTTTTGGACAATGTTATTGTTGTCATTCCTCAAGCTGCCTTAGGTGAGGATGAAGGTGCTTCCCTTCTCTTTGACGATAGCTTTACGCCTAAAAAAGGTATCACGCTTCAAAGCGCTTATGGGTCTATCTTAACAGTCAGACAGAGTGCTGTGCTGGCTTCTGTTTTTGGACTTATGGCACTACTCTTTTTTATTGAGGGGTCACGCTATAACGGGAACTCCAAAGCCATTCAGATGGAAATGGAAGAGATGCTTGAGGCTTATCCCTCTTTAGCCAGTAAATATACACGAGACAGTATCGTGACAAAATATAAAACACTTGACAGCGTTGAGCGTAAAAAACGTGAAACCATTAAAACTTTGGCAGGTATGATCTTTAAAGGGGTGACACTGAATGCCTTTGAGATGAATGACAAGAAGTTCTCTGTACACTTCTCTTGCGACGATGCACAGGTATTCAAACGGGTCAAAGCATTGGCAAAGAAAAACAAATTTAAAACGGTGAATGTTTCCAGAGGCCATGATCTAAAAATAGAAGGGTCCCTATGAATTGGAAAAAATATCAAAATGAACTCATAGTCCTGATTGCTTTTATGTTCATGTTCATGGGTTATTTGTATAAGCATACACAGGTCTCTTCTCAAAAAGAGGTCATGGTTGAATCTAAGCTTGCACTCGAAGAGATAAAAGAGGTGGTCGCACTCAAAAAGATATGGTCTGATAAAAAAACCACCCAAAAAGTAAATAAACTGAAAACTTTGATACCTGAAAATAAAATGCGCTGGAGTAAAAAAAGTAAAAAAGTAACGGCTTCTTATAAAGGGCTAAGTGACAAAGAACTTAACACACTGGTGACAAAAATATTAAATTTACCCATAGCAATAAAAAAGCTTCACATAAAAAATGTAGCTTCATCTTATGATGTGGAGTTCAAATGTCAATGGTAAAATATATTTTGACCCTCTGTGTGGTTATTTGGCTTGCAATTTTGGTACTGATGCCAAAACAGGAACTCTATTATAAACTTGAGGAAACACTGCTTTCTCAAGAGGTAGCGCTCAATGAGAAAGAGATAGAAGAAGGTTTCTTTGGACTCAGTTTGAAAAATGTAAATGTGTATGTAAAAGGCATTAATGTCGCAAACATCGAAGAAGTCAATTTGTTCACTCTCCTTTTTTACTCCTGCGTAGAAGTGAAAGGCCTTCAAATGGATGATTCTTTGAAAACTATGGTGCCGCAAGAGACTCAAAAAGCTTTTTTAAGACATTCTGTACTGGCTCCTTTTTCTGTATCTGTTGAGGCGCTAGGGTCTTTTGGTTCTATGACTGGAGAGATTGACCTAAATGAAAGAAAAGTGCATTTGGATTTCAATGAGAGTAAAAAGTTAGAAATGTTAAAGCCTCAGCTGAAAAAAGGTGAGAAGGGGTGGGTCTATGAAACATCTTTTTAAACCACAAATCGTAAAATGGCTTTGGATGCTGCTGATCGTACTGCTTGTGATCAAGATGCTATGGTTTGTCATCTCAGTATTGTGGTTACCTACAAGTGGCATCAACTATACTCAGGAAAAAGGGGGCAAGGCACTTTACTACAGGGTCAAACTAAGCCCAAACAAAGCACCTGCCCCAACAATGAAGAAGAAAAAAGAGACTCAGGTAGCAGGGAGTATTAAAGATATCAAACTCTTAGCCATTTATCATGCTTCAGATATTACGGTGATCACGGTTGAACACAAACGTAAAACGAAGGTTTTAGGCAGAGGAGACGTGATCAACGGTTTTATGCTGGAGAGTGCAGGGAATAATTATGCCACTTTCAGTAAAAATGAGAAAATGTACAAGATTCCTCTTCTCCTTAGCACTAAAGGCAGTACAAGTATTCAAAGTTCCAAACCTTCTACACAAAGTGCCCCAGCAGTGAAAGTGGAAGGTGAAGTTGTGGATGCAGGTGATCATAAGATCATTGATAAATCCCTGATCAGTCATTATGCTAAAAATATAGATGATATCTATAAAAATATAGGCATTAAAGAGATCAAAAAAGGTAAAAACCTGGAAGGATTCAACATTTCCTTTATCCGAAAAGGTTCACCTTTTGCAAAACTCGGGCTTAAAAGAGGTGATACGATAAAGTCAATTAACGGTCAAAAAATAGACAGTTACAATGCCGCTTTTGGCATCTATAAAGATATTGGAAATATAGAAAACCTTACATTGGTGATTCAAAGAGGTAAAGAAGAAATGGAGTTAGAATATGAAGTTAACTAAAATAATAGTAAGTGTATTGCTTGTCTTGTCTGCGGGACTACATGCTGAAGAAGAGACTGTAAATGTGAACTTTCGTGATCTCAATATGAGAGATTTTATAGAAATGGTTTCCAAGATCACAAATAAGAATATTTTGATAGAAGGAGAGGTAAAGGGAAAGATCAACTTTGTTTCACAAACCCCTATCAAAAAAAGTTCATTAATCCCTTTGGTCAACTCTATTCTCGGAGGTAAAGGGTTTACGATCGTAGATCAGGGAGACTATTATAAAGTGGTCAAAAGCAACATCGCAGCAGGAGAAGGGCTTGATGTCAGCAGTAGTATTGACGGAGAGACGATGAAGACGGTGATGTTCCCGCTTAAAAACTCCAATGCCGCAGTCCTGCGTGCAAAGATCAAACCCTTATTACATAAAAGTGCCAAAGTGATCTCTTTTAAAGAGAATAATGTCTTGGCAGTTACAGCAAATCCTAGAACCTTGCGTGCTGTTTCTAAAGTGATCAACGCCGTAGAAGAGAGAGGGGAAAAAAGGTCAGTGGTGGTTAAGCTGAGAAACTCTATTGTAAAAGATGTGTTCACCAATGCACAAAATATGGCAAAAAAGATCTTCCCTCAAACCATTGAGAGTGAAAAAGTAGATATTTTCAAAGATGAAGCAACCAACTCTATTATCCTGGTAGGACAAAAAGAGAACACCAATCGTATGATCAAATATATCAAACAACTGGACATTAAGGGAGAGAGTACTACACAGCAGATGTATGTGATCAGACTTCAAAACTCCAATGTTGAAGAGATGGAAAAGATCATGAGTAAACTGATCTCGCAAATGAATAATGTTGCGGTCAAGAAGCCTAAAAAGGGGGGAACTCC
>JAUVCL010000126.1 GCA_030595845.1 Campylobacterota bacterium | reverse complement strand
AGCCTAAGATAGAAACCGTAGGCATACTATGTACTACTACTTTCGTCCATAATAAGAGATCAAAGATGCTTTTTGAATGCTATGTGCGTTGATCATATACCCTACCAATGCAGAGTCACTCTTAGCCGTTAAGTCCAGTTTTTCTACATCTAAGGCATGTACAGTAAATACATAACGGTGTGCCTTATCTCCTTTAGGAGGACATGCTCCACCAAAAGCAGCCGTTCCATAATCTGTCATCGTCTCCACTGCTCCTTTTGGCAAGCCATGTTTAGCTGATGCATCTGTACTTATGCTCTTCGTGGCCACAGGTATATTGACCACCAACCAATGCCACCAGCCACTCCCCGTAGGTGCATCCGGATCATACACGGTCAGTGCAAAACTTTTTGTCTCTTTTGGTGCATGGGTCCAGTGAAGTTGTGGGGAAACATTTTCTCCCGTACATCCAAAACCATTAAACTCCTGCACCTTGCTCAGTTGTCCTGTTAGATCTTTACTCTCTAAAGTAAAACTCTCTGCCATCCCTATAGATAAACCTAATGCCAATAACCATATATGTTTCATTTACTCTCCTTTAAATTAAATGTCTTCTTAACGCTCACGCCAAGACTTTTCTCTTACCACAACACTCTTTTCATCTTCTATCAAAGTGAGCTCAGCATCAATGATGTTCGCTTGCAAGTTCATCGCCCTCTTTGCCAGTGCTTCTATGTCACCTTCAAAATCTAAATGTATCACTTGTAGGTTGTTAAAACGTGTAAGTGACGTGTTAATGCTTTTCCACCAAGCCTCAGCCATACCCTCTTGATACGTATAGATTATTACTTGTTCAGAGCGTCCACAGGCTTTTTTGATGCGTTTTTCATCAGGTTGACCTAGCTCTATCCATAGTTCAATATCGCCACCTAAAGACTTTTTCCACAGATCAGGTTCATCTTCCTGGGAAATACCTTTCGTGAATGCCAAGTCTTCCTCTGCATTCAGTATAAAGGCGATCAAACGAACCATGAGACGCAGATCAGTTTCAGAAGGATGCTTTGCCATGGTAAGGTTATGCTCTGCGTAATAATGGCTGTCCATATTTGCAATGTTTAGAAGTGCTTTGTAGATGGTTGCTTTTGTAGCCATATTTTGTCTCTTTCCTAAAGATGTTTTTGTATTAAATCATATTTTAATGTTCTAACATCTTAAAGTGTCTCTTTTTTCAACCTCAATGCATTCAAAATGACCGAAACAGAGGAGAAGCTCATAGCTGTTGCAGCGATCATAGGAGAGAGTAATAGTCCAAAGAATGGGTAGAGTACTCCTGCTGCTATGGGTACACCTAAAGTATTGTATATAAAGGCAAAAAATAGGTTTTGTCTAATGTTCTTCATGGTAGCACGACTGAGACGTCTTGCTTTCACGATACCTCTCAGATCCCCTTTGATGAGGGTGATACTTGCACTCTCCATAGCAACATCTGTCCCTGTCCCCATGGCAATGCCCACATGTGACTGGGCAAGTGCAGGAGCATCGTTTATCCCATCGCCTGCCATAGCAACAATCTCACCTTGTCCCTGAAGTACTTTGACAATGTCAGCTTTTCCTTCGGGGAGTACATCAGCATGCACTTCATCGATGCCAAGTTTTTTGGCTACTGAACTTGCCGTAGTGAGATTATCCCCAGTGATCATGACCACTTTGAGCCCTTCTTCATGCAATGCTTCTATGGCATCTTGGGTAGTCTCTTTTATAGGATCTGCTACTGCGATGAGTCCGGCAGCTTTATTGTCTATCGCAACAAGTACGACTGTAGCGCCATCTTCTCTCAATGCTTGGGCTCTTTTTTGAAGATCTTTTGTATCTACATCCAATGCGTCAAATAGCGGTCTGTTTCCTATGACAATAGTCTGCCCATTGACCACCCCTCTGATCCCCTGCCCTGTAATGGAATCAAAGTTCTTAACGGGAAGTAATGGACTATCTTGATTTTCAAGTGCTTCAACGATAGCAAGAGCGATGGGATGTTCACTGGCATGCTCAACAGAAGCAGTGATTTGAAGAAAATCATTTTGTTTCATCTCCCCAAGCGTTTCTATGGCTACAAGTTTAGGTTTGCCCTCAGTTAAGGTACCTGTTTTATCGACAATGAGTGTGGTCACTTTTTCCATAATCTCCAGGGCTTCCGCATTTTTGATGAGTACTCCGTTTGAAGCACCTTTCCCTGTACCCACCATAATAGAGATAGGGGTAGCCAATCCCAAAGCACAAGGACAAGCGATGATCAGCACAGCCACAGCAGAGACCAGTGCATAAGCCAGTTTCGGCTCAGGACCAACAAGATACCATGTCACAAAGGTCAGTAAGGAGACAAGAACAACCACGGGTACAAAATAAAAGGCGACAAGGTCAGCCAGTTTTTGTATAGGTGCGCGTGAACGCTGTGCTTGTGCAACCATATCGATGATCTGGGAGAGAAGGGTATCTGAACCTACTTTTTCTGCTTTCATAACAAGCGTACCCGTACTGTTGATAGTAGCACCTATGAGTTGTATGCCAGAAACTTTTTTAACAGCAATAGGTTCACCCGTGACCATTGACTCATCCACATGGCTTTCACCTTCCGTAACAACACCGTCTACAGGTATCTTTCCCCCCGGACGAACACGTAGGAGATCTCCTACCTTGACTGTTTCCGTAGCGATCTCAGTTTCTGACCCATCAGGGTCTATAAGTGTGGCCGTATTGGGTGCAAGAGAGAGAAGCAGTTTTATGGCTTCATTGGTGTTGGATCTGGCTCTCAGTTCCAACACTTGTCCCATAAGAACCAGTGTAACGATCACTGCGGCTGATTCAAAATATACATGTACCGTACCGTCAGTTCCTTGCATCTGTGGTGGGAAGATCGTGGGGAAAAGTAAGCCTACTACACTGTAGACCCATGCTACCCCTACTCCAAGTGCAATAAGCGTAAACATATTGAGGTTCCATGTTCTAAGTGATTGCCAGCCTCTTACAAAAAATGACCAGCCACCCCAGAGTACCACAGGCGTTGCCAGGAGAAATTCTATCCAGTAAAAAGTTTGTATTGATACATTTTGAGGTAACCAGGAGGGCATCATATCGAGTATCATCGCCAAGATAAAAAGAGGTAAGGTCAATACCGTACTCACCCAGAACCTACGTGTCATATCTCTTAGCTCAGAATCATCTTCATGCTCTGTAGCCATAAGCGGTTCCAATGACATACCGCATATAGGACAGTTCCCCGGCTTATCTTCTATGATCTCAGGATGCATAGGACAGGTATATTGCATATTTTCATTGCTCACATGAGCACTGCTGTCACAGCTGTTATCAGGACAAGTTTTTATGTTTGCATCAAGGGAGGTGTGAAGATAAGTGTCAGGGGATGCATCAAACTTTATTTTACACGATTCACTACAAAAAAAGTATTTTTCATGATGATGTGTACTTTTAAATTTAGAGTCCTCTACAACATCCATACCACACACTACATCTTTCATCTTAACCCTTTTAAGACTTTTTATCTATGGTATCACCCATCTGTGTATTTCATGTGCACATGAAGTTTGATAGAATCAGCTTTATGTTGCTAAATATTTAAAGTATGCTATTAAGCAATACCGTGGTAATTGAACTTTTATGCACTATCTCGAAAAAAGTATGATAATATAGAGATAGCAGTACATAATACGGAGGTCACTACTAATGGCAAAAACAAACTATTCTTATGAAAAACGGGGTCGAGAACTCGAAAAACAGAAAAAACAAGAAGAAAAGCGTCAGAAAAAGCTAAACAAGAAAAATGATGATAACAAAGAAGAGGAATTTGAGTCTAGACCATCTTCAGATAATCATTTAGAAAAGTAGCCTAATTTTTCTTAATCTTAAATTGTAAAAAGATAGTATCTATGGAGGAGCGAATAGGTTTATAGTATGTAAATCAGCAGAGTCTATCAGACTCTGTCCCATGATTAGGATGTAGATTTGTCTTCTATTATTTTTAGGTTGAGCCAAGATGGTGGATTATAAAAATTAAGATCACTTTCATTCCAGTCACCTTTTGTACTATGGCGAGTGTGCAACTTGGCATTGATCAGAGTGTACTGTATCCCTGTAATGCTACTGATGAGATGTTTACCTTCATTTAACGCTTCTAAAACATCCTCTTTACTTTTCATATGTTTCCGTTAAGCAGCTTTGAAAAAGACCTATTGGTCTCTTTTTGAAACTGTTTAAACCAGGACAGGAAACTCTGTCCATGGTAATAGTCTTAAAGACCAGTAACGTTTTCAGCTTGTAAGCCTTTTTCGCCTTCTGTCACTTCAAAAGTTACTTTTTGCCCCTCATTGAGAGAAACACGATCATAACCATTACTATTGATATTACGGTAATGTACAAATACATCTTTCCCGCCATTTTCTTGTTCGATAAAACCGAAACCTTTTTCACTGTTGAACCATTTTACTGATCCGTTTACTAAAGTTGCCATTGCAATTCCTTTGGTTGTTTATACACATCATTACTGAGGTGCTGAAAATATAAAGTGGAGTGTTCTTAGGGGAGATAATACTGCAAACAAAGGTCATTAATAAAAGTCAAGCCAAAGATGATACTCTAAATCATCTTTCAATACGTGTAGTATAGCAGAATCGTTAAACTTTAACTATCCATTACATACTGCTAACATATTCTTCCTTTTTTATTTAATTAACTATTTATTCAAAGAGCAAGAACCTTTTATATACACAGACACTATTAATAATATATCAAAAATATCTTGTTTGAAAAAATTCAAATAAAACAATCATAAGTTATACTTTATATAATTATAAGTTATTATTAATATAAGTTACGTTATACTTTTGGATAATCAAAACAAAAGGGATCCAAAATGAAAAAATTAATTACAACTTCTGTAGTACTTGCTGCATTACTAACAAGCGTAAATGCTGAAACAGCTCCACAAGTACCTGCTGCTAAAGCACCAGTACAACAAGCAGAGAAAAAATCAGACTCTGATTTTGATATGAACTCAATGGTTAAAGATATGACTGATGCGTTCATTAGCATGAGTAGAGATGCAAAAGATTCTTTTGTAAGTTTAAAAGACGGTGCTGTTGAAACAACTAAAAGTGCTGAAAGAACCGTATCTAACGTAAGTAAAGATAGTAAAGATGTTTCAGTAAAAGTTTCTGATGACCTTAAAGTTGCTGAGTTATCTACATCTAAAGACAGTAGAGATACTGCGATTTCTCTATCTACAGACACTAAAGACTCTATCACTAACACAACAAAAGATCTTAAAGATGCTTCAACTGTGGCTTCTAAAGATATGAAAGATTCTGTATTGGCTGTTTCTAACGATTCTTCAGCTTCTGTAAAAACAGTTTCTAATGACAGTAGAGATTCTGTAAAAACAGTTTCTAATGACTCTTCAGCTTCTGTAAAAACAGTTTCTAATGATTCTTCAGCTTCTGTAAACACTGTTGCTACCAATACTAGCGATTCTGTAAAAACAGTTTCAAATGATACAAGAGCATCTGTAGAATATACAAATACAAATGCAAGTGCTTCAGTGAAACAAGTTTCAACTGATTCTGCAGCTTCTGTAAAAACTATCTCAGATAACG
>JAUVCL010000178.1 GCA_030595845.1 Campylobacterota bacterium | reverse complement strand
GGGTTTAGAAAAGATGAACGTAACATCTCACTCTACAGAGACGAAGGTGAGTACATACTTGCCATTGTGGATAAAGAGGAAAGTGATGACTACTCCATCTTGGTGTCGATCTCACCTGACGGTCTGGTGAGCAATATTGTTATCAGAGAGTATACGATCCTGGGAACGATCAAGGTCGCAAGAAGTCCGGGAATAAGTATAGAGGGCCTCTAGTTAAGTGCGCGCGCTACAGCCCACCTTGTACTAAAGCAGAGATCCCGTAAATCACTAAAAGAACAAGAAAAAAGATAATGATCATCTTTTTTTTACTCTTCTTCAACGGCTTATTGTAGTCATCTATATCTTCTAAATTCGGTTCCATTATAGTTCTCCGTTCAGGTAGGTTACTATTATGATACTCTTAAATTGTTACTGGTGTGTTAACTTAAACGAGTATTTACGTATAATTTAAAAAAGTGGATATTCAACGCTAAAAGCTCCCCATTTTACTTTTGATGAATCATGCAGATATTGAGCAAACTATGAGGTATGCAAAACTTGCACCTGATAGTGGAAAAGAACATATTCAAAGTCTTTATATCCGCAACATGTAAAATGTTAACTATCCTTGACAACATATATTTTATCTAAATTGTCTTCTAATCACTTGCAATAAAATATAAGTGTATACAGTTTTCTTAAGGCAAATTAGAATATTTACTATATAATTACATTATATTGCAAGTTGATATAATAAATAAAGAGGGTTTTTATGTACTTTTTAGGTGAAAAAAGGCAATTAGGTGAATTGATTGTTAAACGACGGGCTGAATTAAGTATGGAGCAATCTGATATTGAAGACTATACGGGGATAAGTATTGGAACAATTTCAAAAATGGAAAATGGAAAAGGAAATATCAGTATTGATAATCTTTTGAAAATTTTAGATATATTGGGCTTAGAAATGAATGTAAAAGTCAAGAGAACAATTTAAAGGAAAGTAGATGCAAAAAGGTGATGTTTATCGAAATAGCATACTTATTGGCATGGTTTCAAAGGATGACAATGGAAGATATAGGTTTGCGTATAATAATTCATACCTTAGTAATGAGAATGCATTGTCTATATCTGTGAATCTTCCTCTACAGCCAGAACCTTTTTTTTCTAAAGAGCTTTTTGCATTCTTTTTCAACATGTTAGCAGAGGGGAGCACGAAAGCTCTTCAGTGTCAATCACTACGTATTGATGAAGATGATCACTTTACGCGATTGTTAAAGACTACAGCAAACAATACAATTGGCTCAATTACAGTTAAAGAAGTATTGCCTTCCAAAAATCCTCAATTGGGAAGAGGGTAAATTATGACGTGTAAAGGATGTTTTAAAAATATAGGCTCCGGAATGTATTGCTCAAAATGTAAAAGTGAGATGTTCGCGGGTGTGAATGTGAAGCCCTTGAGTTTTGATAAAGAAGAATTCTATAAGGCGCATACAGAAATGGCTGACCGCTTATCAATTTCTGGCGTGCAGGATAAAATATCTTTAAAATTATCTGGTGACAAACTTGAACCGACAGCTAATGATGGTAAGTATATTTTAAAGCCTGTTCCTGCATCTAATAACTTGAGACATAAAG
Organism: Campylobacterota bacterium; assembly: GCA_030595845.1. Lineage (GTDB taxonomy): Bacteria > Campylobacterota > Campylobacteria > Campylobacterales > Sulfurovaceae > Sulfurovum. The sequence goes on along the minus strand of JAUVCL010000178.1, from coordinate 2,373 downwards.
AAGATATAGCTGCGAATGAACATGTAAGCATGCAGATATCCAAACAAATTTTTGGGATCAATACGGCAGATTCAGCACTTATACCTTTTAAAGACGGTGAACTCGCATATATAACCAAACGATTCGATTATGCTAAAGATGGCACTAAGTTAGACCAGGAAGACTTTGCTTCGGTATTGGAATATACTGAAGACTCAAAGGGAAGAAGTTACAAATATGAGTCAAGCTATGAAGAAGTTGCCAATGCAATCAAAAAATATGTTCCGGCGGCACAGTTTACACTAGAGGACTTTTACCTCCGTATAGTTTTTAACTATCTGATTGCAAACGGTGATGCTCATCTAAAAAACTTCTCTTTGTATCGACCTGAAAACAGAAAAGATTATGCCTTAACACCAAGTTATGATCTGGTCCATACACGATATCACGTAAATGAAACGGAAGGTGATATGGGTCTGGATTTATTTAAAAACACCGATACTCGTTCTTATGGAGCATTAGGGTTTTATTCGCTTGAAGACTTTGAAGAGTTTGCTAGAATGATAGAATTACCAGAAAAGAGGTTGGTGAAGGTTTTTAAAAAGATCATTACTTCAATGCCAAAAGTTACTGAAATGGTAGAGAGGTCATTTTTAAGCGACTCAGGTAAAGAGGCTTATCTGGATAGCTATCAAAATAGATTGAAACAGCGATTACTCTATGTAATTGGTGAGAGTTATGCATATGATTCAGTATTATTACCTATAGTGGAAAGTGTATTGGAAGATTTGTGAGTGTAGAAGTGATAGGGTTGGTATAAATGGTTTTCTTACCTCTTCTTTACCAGATGAGGAGTGGAAACCAGTAGTTTATAGTTATCATCCAATAAAGAAGAGGTAGGTGTTCCATTTTATTCTTTTTGAAAAGTAGTGAGTTGTCACCCGAACATTCCTCCTGATTATTTGCTTAAAAGTGAGTAATTTTCATTTAATCACATAAGCTCTATCTTGTTGGATCATATTCCAAATTACACGCACCAGGTGTCTCCCCATAGAGCGTATTGCTTGTTGGTATCGTTTACCTTCTGATATCTTTTTCTCTAAGTATTTCTTTGATTCTTCAACATGTTGAGTATGTTTCATTGTTGCAGTTATCATGGCCATCTTCGCATGCCTATTTGTAGAGATACTGCGTTTGGAACCTTTATGTTTACCAGAACTGTTATCAAGGTTTGTCATGCCTAAATATAGTGCTAAAGAAGCTTCACTTTTAAAACGATCTAAGGTACCTATCTCACCTGCTAATTCACCTGCTGTGATAGTTGCGAACCCTGGTATAGTCTCGATGACCTTTGCCATTTGTGAAGAAGGAATAAGTTTAGCAATAGCATCTTCAAGTTGCTTTATCTTTTCTTTCAACATAAGCAGTCTCATTGCATCATCGTAAAACATAGATGCTGTATATTCAACCTCTGGACTAAAGCTGGCATCTTTTTGCCAAGCTTCGATAAGTATGATCCGCATAGGCCCAAGATGTTTGATCTTTAAAATACTCTTTGCTCTTAATCTAACTAGATCTCGCATATCTTCTTTGAGCGTAAAAAAACGTAAGAACCATAAATTGTCTACTGCCTTGGTGATCAGCTTTAGGTCTGGTGCAACACCTTGAAGTTCCGTGGAGAAGCGGTTAATAAGGGCTATCTTCTCTTGAACCAGCTGTTTGCGTCGTCGTGTAAGTCGTTTTAGTCTTGTATTAGTATTATCAAAAGGTTTGATCTCTTGGAGTACTTTTTTAGAGACTGGAAGATGTTGTTGTAATGAAAAAAGCTCAACTATCTTACGTGCATCGATCTGATCTGTTTTAGCAGCACCGGGAAAGATCTCTTTGTAGCGTGCCAATTTGATATTATTGACGTTAAAAAGTCTATAGCCTCTTGCTTGTATGAGTCCATCCAAAGGTCGTGCCCAACCGTTATACCCTTCCATTGCAATACTAAGTGAAGCATGGTTGTCTTGGGCTGCTTTTTCGATGATCTTAAAAAAAGATTCAAAGCCTTTATTTGTATGTGTGATCTCAAACTCTTTGAGAATATTTCCTTTATCATCACTTATCGCTACAGCATGATTCAGGCTGCCTACATCAATACCGATTCTTAATTCATTGGGAGTTATATATGAAGTCATGTCTCTGCCTTGTGTGTAAAATAACCATCTTACTCACGTCTATGTTCAGAGCCACAGTATTTGGCACCATTCCAGTCAAAGACCTAAGATGGCGCAAGAGACAAAGGCGGCAATTCGGGTGAAGCTACTAAAGCTGACCCCTACAGCCACACCTCTGTCCGGATATTTAGTATATCATAGACTTTTAGGTACTATTCTTCTAGATGAAAAA
>JAUVCL010000137.1 GCA_030595845.1 Campylobacterota bacterium | reverse complement strand
ACCTACATCTATCAGTTACCCACACATAAGTGTCCATTTTGTATGTTACAAGCAGAGTATATGTATGTGGGTTATGTGTTATGGGCATCTCTGTTTATCGGTACCTACATAGGTCTTAGTGATGCTATCTCTACACTTTGGTTAAAACAAAGTCATACAAGATCACAAAAAAGTGTCACTCGTTTACTTAGCTTTTTTGTGTTACTATGCACCGCTTATGTCGCTGTTTACTATTTTAAAAATGGAGTATTTTTATAAGATGAAAAAGATTTTACCTTTACTTGTTATCCTTGTGATCCTTGGCATCACTGCTGTTGTGTTTATCTCTATGGCAAAAAATGACCAACCTATTACCATTGTTAAGGGTAATACCGAAATGAAAGCCCTGCCCTTAAAAGTCAATTTTACCAATGACCCTTACTGTAAAATGCTCATCACACAAGAGAAAAACACAGCACAAGTGGTTGCCCCAGATGGTAAAACATGGTTTTTTGATGACCCCGGATGTATGGTATTGTGGTTACAAGACAAGTCTTTTAAAAATGAAGCCAAACTTTGGGTACATAGTATGGACACAAAAAAATGGATAGATGCGAAGAAAGCAGCATACGGAGTAAAAGATAAAACAGAGATGCATTATGGTTTTGGAGCAAGAGAAAAGAAAACAGACGAGACTATAGACTACTCTGAAATGGAACTGCGTATGTACAGAGGTGAAAACCTGACTAATCCAAAAATCAGAAAAATGTTATTGGGGAAATAGATGGAGAGTATTGATCTCTGGACGATTTCAACCATTGCTTTTTTAGGTGCTTTTGGACACTGCATTGGCATGTGTGGCGGCATAGTCATAGCCTATAGCTCTGCAAAGATAAACAACAAATGGTCTAACCTTATGCAAGGTTTTGCCCACCTTGCATATTCTTTTGGGCGTATTACGACTTATGTGATGTTGGGTGCTATTTTTGGAGCCATCGGTGGTGTTGCACAGTTTAGTGGTCACGCTACTGCTGCTCTTACGATAGTAGCCGGGGTATTTATGATATTGGCAGGGTTATCACTTTTGGGAAAGTTGTCATTTTTAACCAAACTTGAACACTCTTTTTCTCAAACCAAATGGTATCAGGAAGTCTTCCGTCAGGTCTTACGTTCCAAATCACTCTACAGTTTTTATATCTTAGGTTTGCTCAACGGTCTACTGCCTTGTGGTCTGGTTTATTTCTTTGCCGTAACGGCTGCAAGTACAGGAAGCCCTTTGTGGGGAGCATTGGTGATGTTTATTTTTGGTCTAAGTACTATCCCTGCACTGTTTAGTTTGGGATTTTTCACCCAACTGCTTAACAAAGGCGGGCTGAGAAAAAATATGATGAATCTGGCATCGATTATTGTCATACTCTTTGGGATCTATACTATTTACCGAGGGGTTGACTTCATAGAAAACCCGGAAAAGTCTGTGTTAAACTGCTGTGAAGAAGTAAAGGATGTCAATGAAAGTGAATTGACTCCTTTTGAAATAGTTAAATAGTTGCTGTTAAGACTTCAATAAAGGCAGTTTACTGAGTAACCCTTCACAATACTCCCAGTCATAAGGCATCACCTACAAGCGCAGCAAAAAATGCGCCTTTTATGGCTTCTTCTTTTGTTATTTTATTCATCATATGCTCCATAATTCTTTTATTATTTTCAATATAACTAAACTATCTTTATCTTCCTAGTGTATACTTATGTCTAAAGGATGACAATGCTGGACTTTTTAACATTTCAAACGTTTATTACTCCTACCCTTCTCATTTTTATTTATTATCTCGGTGCAGTGATCATTCCTATTTTGAGTTGGTATTTTACCTTCTGGGTTAAAAAAGCATATTTATCTGACGTATCCAAAGTTATAAAAGATCGCACTACCCCTAAACAACGCTTAATTCTGTTTATGGTCTTCTTCATCACGCTATTCTGTATGGAGATATTCTGGAGAGTCATGTTTGAGTTTTTAATTGCTTATTTTGATATGCATGATGCACTAATGAAATTAAATTAGAGGTTTGTAGATGGTTATGTATAGAGGAGTTATACTATTGGCATTGTTATCATCTGCTTCTTATGCAGAAGAATGTATCGTTGAGAGGGACAGTACAGTAGAGAGTGAACAAGGTGAATTCAACTATATAGATGAAACACATGCCACTCTCTCAAATACAGTAATAGAATGGTCAGAGACTATAGATATGACTATTGGAGAATGGTTAGGACATAAAGATGACAATTGTATCGATTGTACTGCTGAATCACCGAATATAACGGATACTAGCTTGAAAAATAAAGTAAGATCAGCAGATGCCTTTTTTCAAAATAGAAAGTATTTAAATGAAACAGATGATGTTTTCATACGGGTACGTACAGGCGGTTTCTTTCAGTCAAAGGGGTCTGAGGATTATGAATTTAAACTTAGAGCACAGGTCCCATTTAGTAAAAGTAAAAAACATTTAAAAATATTTATCAATGATGTGACCATTGATAATGCTGATAATATACTCAAAGAGGATGAAAAAGATACTCCTAATATCGGAATTAATTATTTTGCACCAGAGAAACATGGAATAAACTCAAGATATGCAGTTGGTTTTTCAGGGATAGACCCTTTTGTAAGTGCCAGATATAATATGCCTTTTCAAACAGATAATTGGCTGATAGATCCGGTGCAGTTATTTCAATATTCACTGGATGATAAATTTGAAGAAGAGACAGATATCTATTTTGACAGACAATTCAAAGAAATGTCACTCTTTCGGCTACAACTTCATAGAAAAACCCAAGAAGATGTTGATGGTATGGACTATGCACTCTCTGTCCAGTATTATTGGAGTTCAAAAGACAAAACAGGACTCGGAGTTTCACAATCATTTTTTGGTAATACAAAGTATCCCTATCTTGTAGATGAGAACAGTGTAAATCCACAGATCAAAACCTTTGGTGGTATACATAATTATCTTACAGAGTTTACGTGGAGACAAAATATTTGGCGTAAATGGTTTTACTTTGAAGTACGTCCTTCTGTGAATTTTCACAAGCAGTATGAGTATGAAGCGAACTATGCTGTTCGTATTTTCTTTGACTTTTATTTTGGTCGATATAATTAAATTTAAAATAAATAAGACAATTTTTATCCTATTTAAATTTACTTGTGCTATAATTTCGCCATCAAACACAAAAAAGGAAATAATATGCCAAAAATTAACAAATACGTAGACATCAGCGAAGTAGATAGAGAAGCAAAGAAAGACCTTATCGACAGACACTCTCCATTTATCCACTGTGCAGACACAGCAACTGCTGGTGAGCCATTTGAAGTAACTGTAAAAATGGGTAACGAATATACTCACCCAGATGATTTTGATCACTTCATCGAATCAGTAACTCTTTTTAACGGTGACATTCAACTTGCTAAAGCTTCTTATGTTCCAGGAACTCTTGGTAACACAAAAGCACACAACACAACTACATTTACAATCATCCCAACAGGTAAAAAACTTAAACTTGTTGCTCATGGTTACTGTACTAAACACGGTATCAGGGAAGGTACTGAAAAAGTAGTTGAAGTAAACTAGTCCTATATAATGCCCTATTCTTGGGCATTATATCATTTTAAAACTCTTTCACTAAAATTATATTTACCTACATATCACCTACAAATTTTAAAACTTCTCTATACTCAGCATCTATAATATTTTAGATCTTCTCTTCTGCTTCATCAAAAAGAAGCATGTAACTGGCATTGCGTTTTGCTTTTCCTTCTACCTTCTCAATACACCCATGTTCAAGAAGTTTTTTTATATGTCTACTGGCTGTAACAGGACTTGTCCCTGTGATTTCTCTGTAGTCAGTGTTTGCAAACTCGTTCTTTTTCTCTTTTGAAAGACCATCAATGAAAACTACAAGGAACGATATATGCTGCCTAGTCAACTTAACGTCTCGACACCTGTCCCAAAATTTTGTCTTTTTTATGATAAATAAAATACTTTCATGAGATCTTTCCAGCGCAGAAATAAGTATATCTATATTCCATTCTATCCAGAGGGTAAAGTCATAATGTCTATTTTTGTGTAAATTGGTAGTCATATCTAAAGTTTTGTAGTACTCTCCACGCTTGGCATAAATAGCAGTAGACATAGAGTATATTTTGTGCTCTTCTTGGGTATCATGTGAAAGGATATAGTCTGCTATAGCTCTAGAGATCCGTCCATTTCCATCATCATAAGGGTGGATAGAGACAAACCATAGATGTGCCAATGCACTTTTTATATAGGGGTCTTCCTCACTTGTGTTGCAGTATGCTATGATGGCATCAATGTCTTTTTCTATGAGATGCTGAGGCGGGGCAAGGTACTTCATAACTTCACCTTCTCTGCCAAATGAATTTTCAACCACTTTCATATCATCATAATCTCTAAAAGTGGCAACATTTATTTTCCTGACACCCTCATAGCCACTTGTATTTGCGAAAAGTGCATTATGCCAACCATGTAATCTTTCAACAGATAAAGGTTCAGTATTGCGGTGACTGTCCAACATTAGCTCTACTAGGTTGTCTGTGTGTCTTGTAGACATATCTTCTGCTGAAGTGTATTCTCTGTTTATGGCTTTTGCTACAGAGTCTCGTACACTCTCTCTTCTTAGATACTCACCTTCTATTTGTGAAGTGTTGATGATCTCATCGGTTATACTAGCTATCTCAATCTCATCAAGATCTTTTTTATTTGCAAACAAAAGTATGCCGGAGAGTAGTCCTCTGAGGTATTCAGCTTTTCTAAGTTTTTCTTTGATCTTCTCTTTATCATACGGAAAGTATGGGTATTTCTCATGTTCCCATATCCATTTTTTAGCACTATTTGTCATATATTCTCACTTATGATATCTATAATTACATATCACTTTTTGATATGTAATATATTATTTATTATATCATAAAATGATATATATATAAATATTTATCATATAGGAGTTTTTTTGTTTAAGTTTTCTCATTAAAAAGAAAGCCAAGCGATCATGCCAGGCTCTCAAAATATCTGGATCTTTTGCAGGCTTTAATTAAATAGGAATAACAGTGATATTTGGATCAAGTTTATCTTTAAGTGCATTTTCTATGGCAAAAAGTGTACCCGTACCTGAACTCGAACAACTACTACAAGCACCAAGATAAGAAATATAGACTTCAAACATCTCACCATTCTCTTTAACATTAAGTATATCAATGTCTCCGCCATCCATAACAAGAAACTGTCTTATCGTGTTGTCAATCGCTGTCTCAACAGCAATGATTCTATGATCTGTA
>JAUVCL010000029.1 GCA_030595845.1 Campylobacterota bacterium | reverse complement strand
CCGGCTGTTTTGGCATCGACCAGGAACTTGGAGAGAATGTAGTCTATGGTAGGATTATTCAGATTTACCAGTGACTGGGGTAACCCAAGAGAAGTAAGCAGATCAAGTATCCCTAGGTTGGCGGTGGTAAGACGCTTATCTATACGTAATCGACTTAGATCTTCAAATGCCTCTTTTGTCTCTAAAGAGATATGCAGTTCTTTATCATTTGAAAGTAGGGTAAGTGCTTGTGCTATCTCTGTTTGGTTTTTTACTTTAGCCACACGTATAGCATCAAAAGAAAGATCATTTAAAAAAGCTATCTCTTCTGCTCCACCTTCATTTAAAGGATTTGTTCTTACGATGATAAAACTATTGGAATGTTCCATATGGGAAAGAAAAAGTGCTATGTTTCGCAGTGCTTCTTTTTTACGGCTTGGCGCAATGGCATCTTCAAGGTTAAGAGTGATCATATCTGCTTCACTCTCATCCATGCGGTTGAGATGCTTGAGGTTGAGAGGGTTAAGCATCATATTACTTCGCTTACGGGAGTGAGAACAAGGTGCTTTGCCCTGAACTTGAGAGGAAATGCCCTTAGGGTGTCTTTTCTCCCCATAATCTGATGGAAGTGTGTCTAGTGTATTAAATATCATAGAGTATAATAGCAGAACATTTTTTAAGGATGTCTATTGAAACTTATCATACTATTTTTATTGTTGTTCACTACTCTTTTTGCTAGATTTGAGGCACGACCGTCACAAGAATGTCCAGCTTATAATAATATGAAACATACGATGAATACGCATCATGTCATTTTAGATACATCTAAAACATATACAGTGCTTAAACACCATAAAGGTCAAAATCTCATACTGGTAAAAGGTGAACAGCCTGCACAACGTTGGGTAGATGATGAATGTTTTTCCAGAGTATCACAGTTAGAAAAACAAGAACATGAAAATGATAGTGTTGATGCCTATATAAAACGTGAGACTGAAGTAAAAAAAGAGTTTGTAAGTCAAAAACAAAACCTTCTTGTGCTTTCATGGCATAATGCATTTTGTGAAACACACAGGTATAAAAAAGAGTGTAAAAAAACCTTTTTTCCTTTTGGGAAAGGGATATACAAAGAGAAGTATTTTGTTTTACATGGTCTATGGCCTCAGCCTAAAAGTAATCAGTACTGCGGGAAAGACAGCTATGAGAAAAGTTTAGACAAGCATAAACAGTGGCATAAGCTTTCAGATCTAGGGCTTAGTACTGATCTTAGAGAACGTTTACAAAAAGTGATGCCCGGATTTTATTCAAATCTCCACAAACATGAGTGGGTAAAACATGGAACCTGCTACAGTAGTAATGCCCATACATATTATGAAGATGCAGTGGGTTTGGTGGAACAGTTGAATGCTTCTAATGCAGGTCAGTTTTTTCAAAAGCACTTAGGAAAACGTGTTACCTTACAGCAGGTACGTACATTGTTTGACAGAAGTTTTGGACAGGGAACGGGAAAACGTGTAGAGATGAAGTGTAAAAAAGGTTTGATAACCGAGTTGTGGTTACACTTGGGATCAGGTTCTAATGACCTTTCAACACTACTTAAACGTGGCAAGCAAACAAGATCGTACTGTACTGGCGGACGCATAGATAAGGCAGGGTTTAATGGATAAAACAGATGTACTTGAGGCACTAAAACACTCAAACGTATTTTTAACAGGCGGTGCGGGAGTAGGAAAGAGTTATATTACCAATGAAGTGATCTCAGATTACCGTAAACGTGGTAAGCAAGTTGTCTCTTTGGGTTCTACAGGTGTGAGTGCTGTGAACATTGGAGGGTTTACCGTACACAGTTTCTTTGTCTTTGGTATAGCATCAAATTTTGATGAACTTAATCAGAGTGATAAACGTGCCAAAAAACGTCTACTTGATTTAAAAAAAATACTCAAGGCAACAGACCTCATTATCATTGATGAAATTTCTATGGTCAGTACGGATCTTCTCGATATGATTGCCTATAGACTGAACAACTACGGATATCTTGGGAAAGTCCTTTTTGTGGGAGACTTTTTTCAACTTCCTCCTGTAGTGAAGCGCAATAGTCGAAATGATGTTTTTGGTCAAAAACTCTATGCTTTTGAGTCTATGGCATGGGATAGATTTGATCTGATGGTCATTGAACTCACAGAGATGAAACGTACCACTGATGCTGAATTTACCTATATTCTTTCAAAAGTACGTAAAGGTATCTGTGATGATGAAGTGGTAGCCTACATGACAAGATTGTGGAACACGGAAGGGATGGAAGAAGAACCTACTTATCTGTATGGACGTAACCTGGAAGTCGAACAGACCAATCGTGCCAAGATCAATGAACTTGATACCGAAGAGACCATTCTTTTTGCTAATGTAGAGATGTTTGGCTCTGTACATGAGAAAAAGCTGGCAGGATGGAAGAACATGCTTCCTATCTCCGAACATCTGACCCTCAAAGAAGGTGTGCCTATACTCTTTACAGTCAATAAATGGGGTAAGTTTGTCAATGGTGAAAGAGGGATACTCAAAAAGATAGAAGAAAACCATCTCATCGTAGAAAAAGAAGAGGAGTATGTACGTGTAGAACGTCATGAGTTTGACCTTGTAGATATGCTGGTGAAAGAGGATGGTACAGTTGAAAGCATATCACTTGCAACACTTTCTCAATTCCCACTAAAACTTGCTTACGCAGTGACTATTCACAAGTCTCAAGGCATGAGTATAGATAATCTTACCTGTAATGTAGACAACATCTTTGCCCCAAGCCAGTTTTATGTGGCTATCTCACGTGCAGTGAACCCTAGAAATTTAAAATTGGATTATAACAAAGGTGATCTGACACAGTATCTGCATCGGGTGATAAATGTAGATCAAAGAGTGGTTGATTATTATAAAAGATTGGGTGTTACATAAAAAGGTAGAGGAATATTTATACTTAGATATTTTTTTTATTGATATATAAGTGAATATTGGTTAGAGTAAATATACGTAGATTACTGAACATAGGGGGGATGTAATAGATGAAAGTTATCAGTATATTTTTTCTTTTGTGTGTGATGCTTTTTGCTGAACTACATAAAGTATATTACTATACTGCAGACAAAAATATAGATAATTTTAAAACCTTAAAAGTTCAATTTGACCGTTATTTGTTAAAATACGGGGCATATGAATTTCAAGCTTTTACAGATAAAGAGATGTTTGAAGTTTTTCTAGAAGAGAGTGATAGCATCGTCATGCTCTCAAGTTTACACTACAAACAGATCGCAAAAAAACATAACCTCAATGCTGTTTTTGTGGCACAGAACAAAAAGAGCATTACTGACACTAATGTGATCATTGGTAAAAAAAATGCACCATTAGAGGGTACTGTAAGCACATCGTTTTCAAAAATATATACAAAAAAACTTCTTCGTAAAACATTTGCTATTAGCCATTTAACATTATTGAAAGTACCAAAAGAGATCGATGCATTGATGTCGGTAGGGTATGGTATGAGTCAGTTTGCAGCTGTATCAAAAGATAGTTTTATATTCTTACAAAAAAACAATAGTTCTTTGACTAAAAACATGCTTATATACAGTGAATCAGATTCTAATTACAGGATGTTGGTGGCTGTAAATAATGAGAGTGTCCAAGATAAAGATTTCATAAGGATTTTTACCAATATGAATAAAAGTAAAAATGGAAAAAGTATTTTAAAACTTTTGGGTATAGATAATTTTATTAAACTCAATAATACACACCTTAGAGAGTTAAGGAGTGTCAAATGAGTCTTAGTAATAAATTTATCTTAGTTTTGTTATCTATCATTGTTTTTATTGTTTCTTTGTTTACGTATCTAAATCTTGAAGAAGATGAAAAAACATTTAATATTCAGCTCAAAAATAGAGTAGCCTTTATGAAAAAGCAAATGCTCCAAAATGCAAAATATACGATACATTACCATACAAGTGAGATAGAAAATGATCTTGCATCCATGAATCTTTCACATATTTCAAAGCTTTTAAAACAATTGGTGGAAAGAGAAGAGATCGAAGGTGTAGCATTGGTAAGTGACAATAAAGAGATGCAACTTTTTGAAGGAAGACCTTACCATAGGAGTGTAGAAGAAGAGACTATTGAGGAGAATGAAAATAATATTATCATTTCTACACCTATAAGACTGTATACGCATTGGGGTACTTTTTCATTGGTCTATTCTTTAGATATATTAAATAAGGAAATGACTAAAGCACGACAGATCAGTGTAGATAAAAAGAGAAGAAATATAGAAAATGCCATTTTTTTGGCATTAATCGTTTTTATAGTCTTCAGTACTTTAGTCTTTTTCTGGGCAAAAAGATTAATGCATCCTATTTTATTACTTACGAAAGCAGCAAAAAATATAGCGCAAGGTAAGCTGGATGGAAATGAAGATCTATTGCATATACATCGTAATGACGAAGTAGGGGTACTAGCAAAGACATTTAAAGTGATGTCTTTAAAACTTGAAAAATCTTATACTGAACTAACAGAACTTAATGAAAACTTGGAAGAAAAGATCAAGGTACGTACTAAAGATCTGGAAGCAAGCAAGGATGAGTTAAAACTTTTGGCTTCTATAGATCCAATGACTAAACTTTATAATAGAAGATACTTCGCAGAGATTGCAGAAGAGATGTTTGATGTCAATAAAAGAAAACATAATAATATCTCATTAATATTGTTGGATATTGATAACTTTAAAAATATTAACGATATCTATGGACATCATATTGGTGATGACGTTATTATTTCTATTGCAAATATATTGATGGAAAATACACGAAAAGAAGACATAGTATGTAGATATGGGGGAGAAGAATATATCATCATTCTTCCTGATATTAGCTTGGAAAGCAGTATGAAGATTGCAGAAAATATTCGAGAACTTGTTGAGGAAATGATCATAGAACTGCCTAGTGAAAAAGAGTTACGTGTTACCACCAGTATTGGCGTTGCAATGGCAAATATGATAGTAGACAACGACATTGAAATTGTTATAAATAAAGCAGATAATGCCATGTATGAAGCAAAAAGATCTGGTAAGAATAAAGTGTGCAGCTATGCAGAAAGTTATGAGAGTTAAAGAGTGATTGAGCGATATTAGCCTATAACAATCTTTATCTTTCCCTCAGGCTTTATCTGTAAAACACGTTCTTCAATGGTTACAATGTCCCCATCTAACTCTATATGATTATAATCATTTTCCAACTCAACTGTCATCTCTTTGACTTCTCCGTAAAAAGAGCCGAATTTTTTGATAAAAGATACAGGAGTAAAGATGAAAAACCGATTTGGACTCAGGAGCATAAAAGGTGTCATGATGAGGTGTAGAGGGAGTAAAAAGAGTACAGCGAGTATATACTTGGACATCCCTTCTTTTAAAACCCCAAAACGCAGTGATTCTGAAAGGTAAATGTGTTGCAGGTCACCCATATTGCCGGCAGAGAAAAGAAAAACTTCATGATTGAGTGCATAATACTGTTGTTCTCTGGTTTTGGGCGTTTTCCCACCTGCAAGCATCTCTAAAATTTTCTGAAGTTTTGGCACACGATACATTTTGGCAACAACATTAAAAGACCCAACAGGGTTGAGTATGATCGGAACCTGCAGTTTCAGGGTATGCAATATTTTGACTACCCGTCTGATACTTCCATCCCCACCAGAGATGATGATGTAGCTATAGTCTTCTATATTGGGATATGTTGATAGGGCAGATAGCTCTATAGATGTGATGGAGAGTTTATCATGTTCAAATAGTTTACCTATGGAAAGAATCTGCATCATAGTCCTTAGAGGTCCCTTGTAGTTTTGTTGGCTATAATTATAACCATGAAACTTGAAAATGAAGATGAGCTTGATAACTTTATTATTTGTCATAAGTGTTATACGCTGAATGAAGAATTTCCTATACAAGATGGTAGTCATGCCTGTTGTCCTGAGTGTGGAAATATACTGTATCGTTATGACTCTAAGCTCATAACCCATGCATTGGCATTAAGTATCACAGGGCTTATTTTTTTTATTTTGGCAAACCTGTTTCCTTTGGTTCAGATGGATATACTTGGGAATGAGCAGTTTATTACCATCCCAAAAACAATTTTTTCTTTGTTAGATAGTGGCTTTTACATTGTAGGATTACTTTGTGCATTTTTGGTTTTCATTTTTCCCTTGATGATATTTGTCATCAATATTGTGCTTTTTACCCTTTTAACGATCAAACGAGGGGAGAGGTTGACCAAAGAATTACTGATATTACTTTCTTATGTGACCCCTTGGAGTATGGCTGATATCTTCTTTATCTCTATACTTGTAGCAATCGTTAAACTTGTAGCTTTTGGAGAGATACATATTGGTATTGCATTTTGGGCGTTAATGGCCTTTGTAGTGATAGATGTTTACATCACCAAAAGCATTAAACTTTCTGAAATATGGATGCTTAGAAAAAAAATTCTCTTAGATGGAGATAAGCAGTGATAGAAATAGATGAAGATAAACTCATTCTATGCCCTGTCTGTGACGCAGTCAACATTGATAAAGGTAAAAAAAATTCTTGTCGGCGTTGCGGTTCTGCTATGTATCATCATAGAAGTTTTTCTACAGAAAAGAGCTGGGCTTTTCTTATTACTGCTATCATCGCTTATATCCCGGCAAACCTATATCCTATGTTGGTAACCAGTGCATTTGGTACAAAAGAAGAAAGTACAATCCTTGGTGGTGTTGTTTTACTATGGGAACTTGAATCATATCCGGTAGCGGCGATTATCTTCTTTGCTTCTATTATAATACCGGTGATGAAGTTTCTTATCTTGATTTATTTGTTAATTAGTGTAAAATACCCTATAGGAAAAGATAAAAAAGTAAATAAGCATAAACTTTACTATTTGACTGAAGTGGTTGGACCCTGGTCTATGATAGATGTTTTTGTTGTCGCGATACTTGCTGCACTCATACATTTATCGAGTATTGAGATCTTAGCAGGTACCGCAGCAACAGCGTTTGCTATCTCTGTCTTTTTTACACTTTTAGCCGCACATGCATTTGATGAAACACTTATTAAGGAAAATAGATAAATATGTCAAAACAAATACCAGAGATCACCGAATCTTCGAAGTTTAATTTTATTACCTCTATTTGGATCGTTCCTTTTATTGCATTGATCATTGCAGGATGGTTAGCGTATCAGCATTTTGCAAAACGTGGACCTGAAATTAGAATTGTTTTTCCTCAAAATGAAGGTCTTATCGCAGGGCAAAGTGTGGTGAAGTTCAGAAATATTCCTGTAGGGAAAGTGACAAAGATCTATGCTGAACCAGGGACGGAAGGTGTGATCGTTGTTGTGCGGATGGATACAAGAGAGTCCAAACCTTATATGACAGAACATGCTAAGTTCTGGATCGTTAAACCTGAAGTAGGATTGTCAGGTATTAGCGGACTTGATACACTTCTTTCAGGAACCTATATCAATGTACATTCAAAACCGGGTGGAAAACAATTTAGAAAGAAATTTATTGGGCTTACGCAACCCTATAGAGACAGTGGGGGAGGAGATTATTTCCGACTTAGTTCCATCAATGGGGGTAATGTTGTCATAGGGACACCGATTTACTACAAAAATATCGAAGTAGGACAGGTGGAATATATGTATCTTTCTCTTGACAATAAAAAGATAGAAGTAGTGGTGTTCATAGATAAAGAATATGTACCGTTTATCCATCATGATTCTAAATTTTGGATAAAAAATATAGTGAATATTGATATGAGCAGAGGTAATCTTGATTTTAATATCGCACCAATAAAACATCTACTTGAAGGGGGTATTTCTTTCTCTTCATACGGTAAAAATAAAACAGATACTGTCCCCTCGCAACATATTTTCCCGCTTTATAAAAATGAAACGCAGGCAAAAGGTAAAATGGTCGGTTCTCTGGTTCCGACAAATCAAACATTCAAGTTACGAACTGAAGAATCTATTGCCAATTTGAAATTAGGTTCTCTGGTCCGTTTTGATGGCTTTGATATAGGTAAGGTAAGTGTTATAGAACTCTCTTATGATAAGCATAAACGTAAGATGTTAGGTGAAGTGTTACTGGATATAGATACCTCTGTATTTGAAGATAAAAATGAAAGAGATTCCAGCGGTGTAGCCAACCTTTACCAAGCTGTAGAGGAGGGGTTAAGAGCGAAGGTCTCTGCTCTTGATCCTATCACGGGTATGCTTTTTATAGATCTGACCTTTATGCATAATGATGGAAACGGGACAGTAATCCATGATGGTAAGTATGCACGACTACCTATGGCAAGTCAAAGTTCTAAGGATATAATGACAAGTATCACACAGATACTCGATAAACTCAATAACTTACCGCTGGAGAAACTGCTTAAAAATGTAAATAAGATCGTGGAAGAGAGTGCTAAACCGATTGAAAATGCTAATGTATTACTGGTTGATCTACAAACAACTGTAAAAAACATCAATAAATTGACCAGTAAAAAATCATTTGAAGTTTTACCTGATGAACTCAGTCAAGCACTCAAAGAGATGACACGTACATTAAAAAGTACAGAAAAAGTTGTTAAAGGTTATGACAGTAATTCTCTTGTCAAACAACAGTTAACGCAAACACTGGAGATACTGACTAAAACATCTCAAGAGATGCAAGTCTTCTTACGTATGCTCAACAGAAAACCAAATTCACTTATCTTTGGAGATAACTAAATGACGACTCGTAAAAAAATATTTTTCACTTTACTTTCACTTATGATCCTAAACGGCTGTTTATCTACTTCGAGTAATTATTATGTTCTTTCTATACCGTCAAACCCTTCTGTTGTTTATAAGAGCAACAGTGTGATCGGTGTAGAAAAAATTAGCGTGCCTGGGTATCTTTACAAAAGAGAGATAGCCGTGGCTAAAAATTCAAACCAGATCACACTTTTAAACAATGCAGTGTGGGGTGAAGATCTTGATACTGGGTTGACCCAAAGGCTCATAAGTTTTTTACAAAAAAAGTTTAATCAGCCAAATGTCTATGCCTATCCTTGGGGTATAGAAAGACAACCTACTAGAAAAGTAAAAGTAGATGTAACACGCTTTATAGCGCAAGGAGATCATGTTTACCTGGAGGCAAACTGGATCATAGAAAATATGCATACACATACAAGTAAAGCAAAACTATTTTCCACAAAAGTAGCCACAGGTTCTGATGCGAGTGCTATAGTCTCTGCTATGGATATGGCATTTGTTCAGCTTGAAGAGAGTGTAGCTTTAGCACTTAGAACACAATAATATAGACTATGAATTGGCTAGCACATGTATTCCTCTCTGAAAATACATATCATGATGATGTGGTGCATTGGAAGCACTTAAAATCTTTATAGAGGAAAATTGATGCAAAGCTATATTGTTTTTTTATTTAGATTTAAATGGATCATAACTATTGTTGTGCCACTCATTATTTTGGCACTTGCATCAAACTTGAAAGATCTTGAGATAGACGGGTCTTACCGTATATGGTTTGAAAAAGAGTCTAAAATACTGACTGATTATGATAAGTTCCGTTCTGAATTTTCAAATGATGACGGCATTGTTGTGGTCTTTAAAGATGAAAATGGTGTTTTCAATAAAAAGGCACTAGGTAGTATACAACGTCTTACAGAAGCTTTTTGGGATATGCCTCATATAGACAGGGTAGACAGTATCACAAACTACCAACATGTACATACTGAAGCAGACAAGCCAGATGATGTGCTTGTTGATGACTTCATCGTAGAAGATTTATCGGAAGTGACTGATGCCTATTTGTCAGACAGAAAAAAAGTAGCACTTGCTGAATCTATTATCGTTGATAGTTTCATCTCCCAAGATGGCAAGACGACTATGATATTTGCCAGACTTGAACCTGAAGCAAATGAGAATGGAGATATCTCTACGGAGATGATGGGGTACCTTACACCACTTATAGAGGCAGAAAATAATAAAACAGGCTATAAGTACTGGTTAAATGGTGGGCCTCCGATGACACAATCTTTTGTAGATATTGCAGGGAAAGATGCCATCACTTTTACGCCTTTGGTGTTTTTGTCTTCGATGATACTTTTATTTTTACTTTTTAGACGTGTGTCGGGTGCATTGGTACCTTTGGCTGTTGTATTGTTCACGTTTTTATCTGTGCTGGCTGTGCAGACACTTTTGGGTTATAAACTCAACAACTTTACTGCCAATATACCTGTGTTTATCGTGGCTATTGGTATTGCAGACGCGGTGCATATTTATTCTATTTGGCTCATGGGGAAGAAGGATGGTTTAGCCAATAAAGAAGCTGTGGAAAACTCTATTAGAAAAAATCTCTTACCTATCTTTCTTACCTCACTCACAACAACGGTAGGTTTTTTAACACTTGCCATTTCTAAGGTAGTGCCTGTTGCTACTTTGGGTATAGCTACAGCCTCTGGGGCGATGTTGGCATTTGTTATCTCTGTAGTATGGATGCCTGCGGTGTTACTTTTATTGAAAAAGCCTATAAAGGGAAGCTATAAACAAGAAGAAACAAAAATGTTTAGAGGTTATGGTGCCTTCATTGTACGCAATGACAAGAAAATTATACTTATAGGTTCTCTTATCGTTGCGATCATGGGGTTAGGTTTGGCTTTTGTAAAAGTAGATTCAAATACCATCCGCTACTTCGCACCCGAAGTTGAGATACGTAAATCAGCAGAATTTACTATGGATAATCTTACCGGGTCTATGTCTTATACAATGATAGTAGATTCTGGGAAAACAGATGGCATAAAAGAGCCAGAATTTATGCGCACTGTTGAGAAGTTTTGTACAGAGTATCAGTTGATGTTTCCTAAAGATGTAAGAGATATATTTTCTTTGCTCGATACAATCAAAAAATATAACAAGATCATGAATAACTCAGAGACTGTACCTAAAGAGAGAAACCTTATAGCCCAGTATCTACTGCTTTATTCTATGGGCTTACCACAAGGTATGGAGATCACCGATCAGATGGACTTTGATCAGCGTAAGTTACGCATTAACGTACTTACGAACATTGTAGATACCTCTAAAGATATGAAGATGATAAACTTTGCTCAAGAATGGTGGAAAAAGACTCCATATAGTATGAACCTTACAGGACAAACTGCCATGTATGCTTATATGCAAAAAGACATTACAGATACGCTCATTTATTCGCTGACGCTTACCATACTTATCGTCTCATTAATGATGCTGCTTATCTTTAAACGTCTGAAAATATTATGGATACTGCTACTTCCAAATCTACTGCCTGTGGTGCTTGTCATCGGTCTTATGGGGTGGTTGGGGTTAACTATAGACATGGGAGTTGCCATTGCAGGAGCTATTATCATAGGGGTAGCAGTAGATGATACCATTCACTTCTTAGTGAAGTATTTCGATGCACGAAAACGAGGGCTAAGTATGGCTGATACTTTTGATGAAGTCTTGCATTATGCAGGTAGGGCTATATTATTTACGACTATAGTACTTTCTTTGTCATTTTCCATGTTTGTATTTTCCACCTTTACACCAAACCAAAACTTTGGGGTAGTGACTGCGACAGCTTTAGCGATAGCGCTGATTGTAGACTTACTTTATTTACCAGCTTTGCTTTCTGTAATGGATTCTAAAAAAGAGTATGAACCAAATAAAACTATAAAGGAAAAATCATGATAAGAACTTTAATAATCACAGCACATCAATTGTTGAGTTCTGTGGTATGAAATTTGAGGGGTATCATCTCTTTGGAGGTATGGATACACGGGGTAAAAATGTTGAAAAACTGTTTACCGCAGTTAAAAAATTGGCAAATTCATAAGTAATATACAGATGCTAGATAAAATACTAAGACAAAAAGGATCATAATGCACGAAAAACTAGAAATTTTGATGGGAAAATTGGGAGGATTCATACACGATAATCCTTTTAAAGTTATAGTAGTTGTATTAGTATTGCTTGCTTTTCCTCTTTCTTATGTACCACAGATAAAAATGGATACTTCAACTGAAGGGTTCATGCATGATGATGATCCTGTACTATTGGAATACAATGCATTCAGAGAGCTGTTCGGACGTGATGAACGTGTGATAGTGGCTGTTAAAAGTGATAATATTTTTACATTGAAGTTCCTGAACACACTTAAAGAGATGCATGAAGAGTTGGAAAACAATGTCCCTTTTCTGGATGACATTACTTCACTCTATAACGTAAGAAATACCAGAGGTGAGGGTGATAAACTTATTACGGATGATCTACTGGAAATTTTCCCTACAACGCAGGAAGAAGTTGCTGTTATTAAGCAACAGGCCATGGCATCACATTTTTATAAAGATCTCTTCATAAGCCGTGATGGGAAGATGACGACCATCGTCATAGAAACAGATGCTTATTCTCATGAAGGTGAAAAAGAGGTCTCAGACGAAGATGCTTTTGATGAAGGGTTTGATGATTCGATAGGCTCATCAACCGATAGTATACTCGCTGAGCCTGTCGAAGCCAGACCTTTCCTTACAGATAAAGAAAATGCCGAGCTTGTGAATGCAGTCTTAACGATCGCAGACAAATACAAAAAAGAGGGTCTTGAAATTTATGTCGCAGGCTCACCTTCTGTCAACCATGCTCTAAAATCTCAAATGCAGGCAGATATGCAGAAATTTATGCGTATCACTTTTTTGATCATTATTATATTCCTGTTTGTCATGTTCAGACGTGTTTCTGCAGTAGTCTATCCTCTTATTGTTATTATTCTTTCTTTACTTGTAACCGTGGGTACGATGGCATGGTCAGGCGTTGCATTTAAACTTCCTACGCAGATAGTACCATCCCTTTTGATGGCTGTCAGTATCGGTGCGACGGTGCATATACTTTCCATTTTCTTTGACAGGTTCAATACCACAGGAGAGAAAAAAGAAGCCATTAAATATACTTTAGGACACTCTGGACTGGCCATAGCAATGACATCTGTGACCACTGCCATAGGGGTAGGATCATTTGCAGGTTCTGAAGTAGCACCTATCTCTGATCTGGGTACTTTTGCTTCATTGGGGGTGATGGTCTCATTGGTTTTAACACTGACACTTTTACCTGCACTTTTGAGTATCACCAAGTTAAAACAAAAGGTGAAGACGGAGGCAGGAAAGTTAGACAACGTTATGAAAAAACTTTCTGTTATTCCTGTGAATCATTATAAAAGTATTATCGTTATCTCTACGATGCTGGTAATACTAGCACTGACAGCTGCAACGAGGATAGACCTTTCACACGATCCGCTTAGATGGTTCCAGCCTGACAGCTACGACCGTATATCCACAGAAGTGATAGATGAGAGTTTAAATGGTTCGGTAACTATAGAACTTATCATAGATACAAAAACAGAAAATGGCTGGAATGACCCTGAAAGACTCAATAAACTGAATGTTCTCTCTGCAGATATGGAAAAATATGTGGATAGTCATACCCATATTGGTAAAGTGATCTCTCTTGCCACCATTGTAAAAGAGACTAACAGAGCTTTACATGAAAACAAAGAAGAACATTATACGATACCAGACAATGCAGACCTTGTATCTCAAGAGTTACTTTTATTTGAAAATTCAGGTTCTGATGACCTTGAGGATGTGGTAGACTCTCAGTTCTCAAAAGCACGTATTTCTATAAAACTTCCATGGACTGATGCCGTGAAAGCTGTTGAGGTTCTGGGGTATGTAAACGATACTGCAGCAAAAACTTTTCCAAATGATACTGTGATTGCTACGGGGATGATTCCATTGCTTATCAATACCTTTTCTCATGCGGTGAGTTCATCAGTGACCAGTTATATGATTGCGGCGATCGCGATTACTTTTATGATGATGATTATTTTAGGTTCTGTGCGTATTGGTTTATTGAGTATGATCCCAAACCTCACACCGATCATACTGGGACTTCTCATTATGAATGTAGCCAATATTCCTCTAGATATGTTTACACTTCTTATTGGTTCCATAGCGATAGGGCTTGCAGTGGATGACACCATACATTTTATGCACAATTTTAGGCGATACTATCTGGAAAGTGGAGATGCAGAGAAAGCGATAGAACAGACTTTTTTTACCACAGGTAAAGCAATGGTCATTACCACGATTGTGTTATCATTAGGATTCTATGCCTATATGTTTGCAAATATGATCTCGGTACAGAACTTTGGATTGCTTACGGGTTCTGTGATCGTATTGGCATTGTTGGCTGACTTGTTGCTTGCTCCTGCCTTGATGATGGTTGTTGCTAAACGTGGCTGGATAAAATGATAGTGTAGGGTGCGTTTTAACGCACCTTTGAATAATAAATATATTGGTGCGTTGGCAAACGCACCCTACGAATAAAGGAAAACTAATATGAATAATACAAAAAAATTACTTATTGGAGTTACATTAGGACTTTCACTGCTTACAACAAACCTTCTTGCAGATGATCCAAAAGCAAGAGCGATCATGGAAAAAGTAGATGCTAGAGATGATGGTAAGACGATAGAACAAGATATGATGATGATACTCATAGACAAAAATGGTAAAAAACGTATAAGAGATATGAAATCATATTCTAAAGACTTTAGTGTGGATGAACATCAGATCATGTTCTTTAAATCTCCTGCAGATGTGAAAAATACAGCTTTCTTAACCTATGACTATGACAAAGCAAGTAAAGATGATGACCAGTGGCTTTATCTACCTGCTCTAAAAAAGGTAAAACGTATTCCAAGTTCAGATAAATCTTCGAGCTTTATGGGATCAGACTTTTCGTACTATGATATGACAGACAGAAACCTTGAAGATTATAATTTTAAACTGCTTAAAGAGACAAAGGTTAGAGGTAAGAAAGTATGGATGATCGAAGCAATACCACGTACTAAAAAAGTAGTGAAAGAATCGGGCTATACAAAAACGATAGGTCTGGTAAGACAAGACAATTATGTGGTTGTACGTTCTATAGGATTTTTGAAAAATGGTAAGAAAAAATATTTGGATATTAAAAAGCTTCATAAACAAGGTGGTGTATGGCTGGTTGATGAGATGACTATGACAACAAAAAAAGGTAAAACAATGGTACACAAAACCGTTTTGAAGTTTAACAATATCAAGCTCAATAAAGGGATTGATGACAATATGTTTACCACACGTAGACTTGAAAAAGGACTGTAACATGTACCGTGTACCCTTATCCATCATCACTGCCTGTGCTTTGATGGGTTTTTCTGTGTATGCTGAAGAGGTTGATCTCAGTGGTTTTGATGATGCACCTGTAGATACGGTAGAAGAGAAGCAAGGTACAGGAGATGAATTACTTGACGGGTTTGATGATTCGACAAGCTCATCAACCGAGGTGACTGAGCCTGTTGAAGTCCTACATGGACTTACAGGAGAATTGAC
>JAUVCL010000195.1 GCA_030595845.1 Campylobacterota bacterium | reverse complement strand
ATCTGGCCTGCACATACAGGTGCGATCAGTGACTTATGTCTGAACTCTTCTCTTTGGTGAATGTTTGAAAGGTGAACTTCAAGTGTTGGAAGCTGCACTGCAGAGATCGCATCACGGATCGCGATAGATGTATGCGTATAAGCCGCCGGGTTGATGATGATACCGTTAGCTTCACCGATACACTCTTGGATACGATCAACGATCTCACCCTCTAAGTTACTTTGAAAAAATTCAATTTCAAGTTTGTTTTGTTCTGCAAATGATTTCATTTGTGAGTGAATGTCCTCTAATTTCATTTGACCATAGATATTTTGTTCTCTAATACCTAGCATATTTAAGTTTGGACCTTGGATTACTACGATTTTCATTGTTTGCCTTGTTTAGTTTATTTGGGTAATATTTTATCTAAATAGTTTGAATCTCAGCCAAAAAGAAATAATTTTTTCAGACCTCTACAATTGGCTGTGACGCATTTAATGGAGAAAGTTTTGTTTCATAAATATCTTATCTTTTTATCAACTCTTATTCTTGCCGGATGTGTAGCTGTGCAAAACGTAACTTTTCAGGAAGCAACAGCTGATTTTTCTAAGAGACAGTTTGTTGTCTGGATGCTTTCAGACATACAACCTAAGACCACTCTTAAACGCAATGTCTTTGAAGCAGCAGTTGCAGATGTGAATGAAAATATTGGTTCTATAGATATGGGAATTATGGCAGGGGATCTTCTTAAATCAAGTAGTCATGATGCCGATTTTAGTTGGTTTAAAGAGACAAGAGAGAGCGCAAAGGTCACAGATTGGTATCAGATTGCGGGCAATCACGATGTGCGTTCAGGAGACATATTTTATAAATATTTCCCCCAACCTAAATATTATGCTGTGGAATATGGTAACTTGTTGGTTCTCTTTTTGTCTGATCAATCCACAGCCTCTCGCACTGATGTTTCCGATGATGCATTTTTGTGGTGGAAGGATATGGTGGAAAATAACAGAGAGAAGATTATTATCACTGTTACCCACGCCCAACTCAAAGGAAGCGGTCTCCTTGGGTCAATTATTTCAAGTAGAGTTATCTACAATTCGAAGAGATTTGAGAAGGTACTACAAGATAAGAAGGTTGCTTTGTGGGTCTCGGGTCACAGTCATTTACCACAACAACTTTCTGGCACGGTAAGTATTCAAAATAATCTGGGTGGCACATGCTTTGTCAATGTGGCCTCAATTAGTGATGAATTATTTTTAGATAGTGAATCACGATTTTTCTATTTCAAGGATGGTTCTGATGTGGTTTGGATACGCTCTCGAAACCATAGTAAGAAGTTGTTTAATACTGGTCTCGATATTCCAATATCACTGGGAAGATCATTTTCGATGAGTAGTGGGAGACCACAGGTACGCTGAGTTACGGTATATACATATCGTACGTCTCATATATAAACACCATGCTATAATACACAAAAACGATAAGGGAATTAATATGGAATATTCGTACGATAATCAAGTTAAAAAAGTGAAATTTAATATTCCCGTAGACTCAAAAGAACAAGTCATAGCCCTTAAAGAAGAGTTAGAAAAATGGGAACAAGGTGTCTCTTTAGCTTTAGGAGATAAAGAGTATATCGCTTTATCCAAGGAGCTAGATTCTATTAATGATGAAATTATCAAACAAATATATTAAATACAAATTACACATTGTTATAAAATAAGGAAAATCATGAAGATAATCAGTTCAGACTTTATCTACTCCCCAGACGGTTTTATAGAAAATCAAGCTATTGCTTTTACTGAAACTATCCAGGCAATAGATACTTTGGAAGCACTAAAAGAAATATATCCAGATGCCCAGATTATTCAGACAGAAGCTAATTCTGTCCTCTATCCCGGATTTATCAATACCCATGTACATCTAGAGTTTTCTGCAAACAAAACAACACTAAAGTACGGCTCTTTTATGCCATGGCTGGATTCTGTCATAGAACATAGGGAAGAACTTGTAGGTAACTGTGACAATAAAGTGATGATGGCGGAATGTGAAGCTATGTTGCGTTCAGGCATCACCACTTTTGGTGCTATTTCAAGTTTTGGAAATGAATTGGAAGTATGTGAAGTAACTCCTCAACGTGTTGTGTTTTTCAACGAACTCATAGGCTCTAATGCACAGTATGCAGATATGTTATATGGTGATTTTATGGAGCGGGTAAAAGTATCTATGTCTTGTGAAAAAAAGTCACGTATCACTCCTGCTGTTGCCATACATTCACCCTATTCTGTACACCCCATCATCTTACAAAGAGCAGTTAATGTCGCTAAAGAACATCAACTTCCACTCTCTGCACATTTTTTAGAATCACAAGCAGAAAGACAATGGCTAGAGCATGGAGAAGGAGAACTCAAAGGTTTTTTTAAAAAGTTTTTCAATACCTCTGTCCCCGTAACCAACATACAAGAGTTTATGTATGCATTCGACACTTATCCTACACACTTTACACACTGTGTACAGGCCAATAAGGTTGAACTGGATTATTTGGCACAACGGGGACATTCTATCGCCCACTGTCCACGCTCTAACCGATATCTGGGTTGTGGGAGACTGGCAATAGAAGAACTATCTTTACCCTACTCAGTTGCAACAGACGGTTTAAGTTCAAATGATTCACTCAATATATTTGATGAACTTAGAGCTGCACTTATGCTCCATCATCAAGCGCCGATAGATAAATTGGCATCCAGACTTATGCAGAGTATTACCTCTGATGCAGCAGATATACTGGGTCTCAGCTGTGGTAAGATCGAAGTAGGTAAACTCGCTGATTTTGCAGTTGTTACACTGCCTGAAGCACCTAGAAGAAAAGAAGAGATAGCCCTCTGGACCATCCTTCATACTAAAGAGGTCTCAGAAGTCTATATAGAGGGTCAAAAATATACCTAGCTGTGGCTAGGTATCAGATAGATAAAATTTAAATAATTTCAATCTTCTCCACAACATCAAGACCAAAACCTGCAAGACCAACAAATTCTGTATCTTTATTTGTTGTAAGCAGGTTAATGTTTTTAATACCAAGATCTTTTAATATCTGTGCCCCTACTCCAAACTCTTTTGCCTGTTCATGAGAGATTACTTTTGTATCTAAAAAGATAAGTATTCCTCCATTATTTTTCAAATACTCTATAGAGTTATTCAATGCTGAAAAACGTTTATCATCAAGGACTAAACCTATATCTGTTCCAATATTATGAAACTTTACATTTGCTGTTTCATGTGATTTATAAAACTGTATGACTGTATGTGTTCTATCGAGGTGATCTGTATACATGATCTTTTCTACTTTGATACCTCTAAGTTCAGATTCTTCTTCTTTAACACGTTTGATC